>JANPJJ010000020.1:0-15482 GCA_031425455.1 Sandaracinobacter sp.
CGAAGCAGCGCTTCGCCCCGGCCGATTTTCTCGCCATCCAGCTCGACGATACCGCCACGCGCAACCGTTTCTGGCAGCAGCTGATGCTGGCCGAGCTGAAGAAGCGCCCCGGCGACAAGCGGCTGGCGGCCATGATCGGCCCGGTCACCGGCTGGGGCGGGCGCGCCGTTCCAGGCTCCGTCGGCTACCGGCTGGTGGAGGAGTTCCGCCGCAACAGCGTGAACGAGATTTACGAAGCCTGGCTCGGCAAGCCGGAGGACGACCCGTTTCGCCGTAACTGGGTAGCCGGCCAGGCGGAGGGACCCGTCCGCCGGCTGCTGACAGAGCGGCCCGCTGCGCTTGTCCCCATAGGCTATGCCGGCTGGGATGCGCTCCTCGCTGCGGCGCTGGCGAAAACGGCCGACGCGGTGTCCGAAGAGGCCGGCGGCAAGCTCTCGGCCTTCACCTGGGGCGAGGTCGGCCGCGCCGGAGTCTCGCACCCGCTGGCCCGCGTTCTCCCGCCGCTGGCCTGGGTCGTCAATCCGGAAGACGTCGCGGTGCCGGGCGACAACGCCACTGTCCGGGCCGCGGCGCCCGGCTTCGGCGCTTCGGAACGCTTTGCCGTCTCCCCCGGCCGCGAGGCGCAAGGCCTGTTCCACATGCCCGGCGGCCAGGCCGGCTCTCCGCGCACGCCCTATTATCTCGCCGGGCACGATGACTGGGTGCAGGGCCGGCCGACGCCGTTCCTGCCCGGCCCGGCGAAATGGACGCTGGTGATGCAGCCGCAGGCCGGACCCGGGCCCGGAGCGCGTCAGGAAAAGTAGCCGGCGTCGCGCAGATCATCGAGCAGGCCGCGTTCCTGCGGTCGCCAACGCAGCCACGCCCGTGTCAGGTTGCTCGACGCCGGAACGTCGGCGGCGACGAAGTTCGCCAGCCAGTCGAAATGCGGCACGGCCTGCGCCACGCTGATGCCGCGGACCGGAACGTCGAGGCCTTCCCCGATCACGGCCGCGATGTCGCGCATGGCGATCCCCTCCTCCGCAACCCCGTGCAACCGTGCACCCGGAGCGGCGCCCTCGAGTGCGAGGCGAAACAGGCGGGCTGCATCCATCCGGTGGACAGCCGGCCAGCGATTGCTCCCGTCCCCCACAAATGCGGAAACGCCGCTCTTGCGCGCAATCCCGACAAGGGCGGGCAGGAAGCCATAGTCGCCGGCGCCGTGGACGGTCGGTGGCAGGCGGACGACGCTGGAACGCACCCCGCGGTCGGCGGCTGCGAGCGCCGCCCGCTCGGAGGGTGCTCGCACCGCAGAGGGGCTGTCATCGCTGGCCGGGTGTTCCTCGGTAGCCATACGGCCCCCCAGCGCGGCCATCGTTCCCGACGTTATCACCAGCGGGCGCCCCGACCCCTCGAGCCCCTCGGCCATTGCCGTGACGGCCTGCCTGTCGATTTCGCCGTTCTCGCGGTAGCGCGCGAAATCGTGGATGAAGGCGAGGTGGGCCACCGCGTCGCACGCCTCGGCGCCCGCGCGAAGGCTGCCCGGATCGGTCAGTTCGCCGCGATGTGCGTCCACGCCGCGTTTTGCCAGCACTTCGGCAGCGCCCGCACTGCGCGCCAGTGCAAGCACGCCGTGGCCGGCTTCGAGAAGCTCGGTGACAACGGCCGAACCGATAAATCCCGTGGCGCCGGTAACAAATATCCGCATTGCGTTCCTCCTTTCCCCTGTGCCGGCAAACCCGTGCTCAAGCCGCGGCAAACAACCCGGTCATGTCGCGCGGCACCCGCGCCGGCCGTTGCGTCTTCGCGTCCATCAACACCCAAGTGGTGCGGGCCGCCACCCGCAGATCGCTCTGTGGCCCGGAAATCCGCGTGCAGCGATCGAATCGTGCCCCGCGCGGGTTCTCGCCCCATGTTTCTGCCGCCAGCACCTCGCCGGCCAGGCTGGGCTTCAGATAATCGATCTCGTGCCGGCTGATGACCCAGACATAACGCGCCTGATCCGCCGCTGGCGCCACCGCTCGCCAGTGGCTGGTCGCGATGTTCTGCAGCCAGCGCACATAGACCGCGTTGTTCACATGCCCGAGTTCGTCGATGTCCTCCGGCTGCGGGACGATACTCAGCCGGAAAGACGGCGCCATTATTCCTTCGCCTTGCCGTCGAACGCCGCCAGGATGAAGGCGAACTCCTCGGCCGTCTCGCGCAAGCTGTCGAATCGGCCCGATTTCCCGCCATGCCCGGCGCCCATGTTGATCTTCAACAGCAGCAGATTGTCGTCGGTCTTCACCGCCCGAAGCCGTGCGGCCCATTTCGCCGGCTCCCAATAGGTGACGCGCGGGTCCGAAAGCCCGCCGGTGATCAGCATGGGGGGATAATCGCGTGCCGTCGTCTGGTCGTAGGGGGACAGCCGCAGCAGCCGCTTGAATACCACCTCGTCGGCGCGGGGGTCGCCCCATTCCGGCCACTCGCCCGGCGTCAACGGCAGGCTTTCGTCCAGCATGGTGTTCACGATGTCCACGAACGGCACCTGCGCCACGATCGCCCGCCACAGCTCGGGCGCCTGGTTCACCACGGCCCCCATCAACCAGCCCCCGGCCGATCCGCCGCTGGCCGAGTTTTGGCCGCTCCGCGAAAAGCCCTGCACATTCAGGAACCGCGTCGCGTCTACGAAATCGTTGAACGTGTTCTCCCGCTTCTCCAGCTTGCCGTCGAGATACCATTGATAGCCAAGGTCATCGCCCCCGCGCGTGTGCACGATCGCATAGGCAAAGCCCCGGTCCAGCAGGCTCAGCCGCGCCGACGAGAAATAGGGCGGGGTGGCGATGCCGTAGCTGCCATAGCCATAGACATGGAGCGGCATGGTGCCGTCCTTCCGGTAGCCTTTGCGATAGACCAGCGAGACCGGCACCCTGGTCCCGTCGCGCGCCGTCGCATACAGCCGTTCGGTCGCATAGAGGCTGGCGTCATAGCCCGACGGAATCTGCTGCACCTTTCGCGTCACCAGCTCCGCCGAGGCGACCCTGTAATCGAACACGGTGTTGGGCGTCACCATCGAGGAATAGCTCAAGCGCAGCTCGGGCGCGTCGGGCTCGGCGTTGGTGCCGAGGCTCGCGGTGTAGCTCGCTTCGGGAAATTGCACCCGCCGCTCGGTGCCATCGGGGAACAGCAGCCGCACCTGGTCCAGCCCCGCCAGCCGCTCCTCGATCGCGAGATACGAGGCGAACGCGGTCATGTCGGTCAGATAGACTTCGTCCGACCCGCCGACCAGCGTGGTCCACCTGCCCGGATCGCCGAGCGGCGCCGTGGCGATGCGGAAGTTCACATGGGTATCGTTCGCCAGCACGAACAACGTGTCACCACGGGTGTCCACCGAATAGCGGACGCCCTCCTTCCGGGCCTGCACCAGCCGGGGCGATGCGTCGGGCGTGGCGCGCGGGATCAGCCGGCATTCGGTCGTGGTCTGAACGCCGGCCACCAGCAGAATATGCTGCCGGTCCTGGCTGGTCCCTACGCCGACCCGCCAGCCGTCCTGCTTCTCCTCATAGACGAGCGTCCGCTCCTTCGAACCCAGCCGGTGCAGCCAGGCCTTGGTCGGCCGCCACTCGGCAGAGGCCTGGGTCCACAGCAGCGACCGCGAATCCGCCGCCCAGGCGACATCCCCCAGCACGTCGCTCGCCACGGTCTCCAGATCGGCGCCGGTGGCGATGTCACGGATCACCAGCGTGAAGCGCTCGTCCCCCGACATATCGGTCTGATAGGCCAGCAGCCGCCCGTCGGGCGAAACCTCCAGCCCGCCGAGCTGGAAATAATCCCTGCCTTCGGCCAGCTTCGGCTCGGACAGGATCAACTGGTCCGGGCCGCCGGCCTTCGGCTTGCGATACCAGTTGCGATACTGCCCGCCGGTCTCGAACGCCCACCAGTAAAGCCAGTCGCCGTCTGGCGATGGAACGCTCGCGTCGTCCTCCTTCACCCGCGCCTTCAGTTCGGCAAAAAGCTTGTCCACCTGCCCCGAATGGGCCTGCATCCGGCCTTCGAAATAGGCGTTCTCGGCCTTCAGATAGGCCAGCACCTTGGGATCATCGACCTTGGGATAGTCCTTGTCGCGCAACCAGGCGTAGGGATCCTCGACCGTGATTCCGAAGCGGGAGAAGTTGTGGTCGCGAACCGGCGCAACGGGGGGCTTCATGCGGGGCTGTTCCAGTTGCGAGAAAACAGGGGCGGGGAGGGCAGCCAACAGGCTGCCGGCGACGAATTTGCGGCGATCCATGCGCGCCTACAACCACAGGCCCGGGCCCAGAGCAACTGGCTCAGCGCCGCACATTCTTCAAGCTGCGGCGCTCAGCGCCGCATATCCTTAATGGTGCGGCGCTCAGCGCCGCACCAGCACCAGCGCCGCGACGATCAGGCCCGCGCCCAGCAGCTCGATCGGCCCCAGTGCCTCGCCGAACACCAGCCAGCCGGCCGCCGCCGACACGATCGGCTGCACGAGCAGCCCGATCCCGATCACCGGCGCCGCCAGCCGCCCGCTGGCAAATACCATCAGCCCCTGCCCGGCGAGCTGGCTGGAGATCGCAAGCCCCACAACGGGCCGCCAGTCGGTCGGCCAGAAGGCGCCCGGCGCCAGCAGCGCGACCGGCAGCAGCAGGATCGCCGACGCCAGCGTCGACATCGCCAGCACCGTTGCGGTGGGCAGCTTGTCGCGCAGCCGGATGATCGTGAGCAGGTAGCCGGTGTAGAAGGCGGCCGCGAGCAGGCTCAGCATGTCCCCCGCGACATTCTGCGGCGAAACCTGCGCCGAATTGCCCAGCAGCAGCACCGTTCCCGCGCCCGCCAGCGCCAGCGCGCGCAGCGTCGAGCCCCCCGGGCGTTCGCGCCGCACCAGGATGGCCCAGCCCGCCAGCATGAACGCCGTGGTGTTGGCAAACAGCGTGGCGTTGGCGGTGGTGGTCCGCACGATACCCGAATGCCAGGCAACAAGGTCCGCAGCGAAGAACAGCCCCGCCAGCAGGCTTACCCCCCAGGGCAGGGCACC
The DNA here is from genome assembly GCA_031425455.1 of Sandaracinobacter sp. Taxonomy (GTDB): domain Bacteria; phylum Pseudomonadota; class Alphaproteobacteria; order Sphingomonadales; family Sphingomonadaceae; genus Sandaracinobacteroides. The sequence continues at coordinate 5,009 of JANPJJ010000020.1, forward strand.
AAGGCCCACGCCCGCCCCATCGCGCCGGGTCCACAGCGCCACCCCCAGCAGCACCGGCGCCGCCAGCGCCATGCGCCAAAAGGCCGACGCCGAGGGCGAAACATCGGCCACCCGGACCAGCAGCGGCCCGAACGCCAGCAGCGCCGAACCCAGCAGCAGGGCGGCCAGATGCCAGCGCGAGGCGGCCACTGCCGGGGAGGCACCCGGCAAATCAGGAAGAGGTTCGCCGGCCATCGCGGCCCGCCTATCAGGCGGAACCCGCCCTGTCAGCCAAGGCCGGCCACAAACATCCGGATGTCTGCCAACAGCAGTTCCGGCTCCTCCAGCCCGGCGAAATGCCCGCCGCGCGGCATGTCGGTCCAGTGCACTACCCGATAGCCGCGCTCCACCATCGCCCGCGGCGGGAAGGCCAGCAGGTCGCGCGGGAAGGCCGCCACGCCGGTCGGCACTTCGATCCGCCGGCCTTCGGGAATGTTGAACCCGCCCTCCAGGAACATGCCGCGATAGATCCAGGTCGCGCTCAAGAAACTCCGCGTCGTCAGATAGATCATGATCGTGTCGAGCAGCACATCCATCGGGAACGGCGGGTCCACCATGCCCGCTTCCGTATCCGACCAGCCGCAATATTTCTCGGCAAACCAGGCCGCCACGCCCATCGGCGAGTCCATCATCGCAAAGCCCAGGCTCTGCGGCTTGGTCGCCTGCAGCATCAGGTATCCGGTCTCTGTCGCTCGCGTCATCCGCGCCACGCCCAGCCACTGCTTCTCCTCTGGCGCCGTGGCCGACATGTCCAGCGGCCGAAGCCCGAACCCGTTCAGGTGAAGGGCCTCCACCCGCTCGCTGTCCAGGCCGATCCAGCCGCCGATCACGCAACCCCAGTCGCCGCCCTGATAGACGAACCGGTCGTAGCCAAGCACGCCCATCAGCCGATCATACAGCCCCGCCACCGCACGCGGCCCCAGCGGCGCTCTCGGCTTGTCGCTCCAGGCGTAGCCCGGCAGCGACGGCGCGACCACATGGAAGGCCGGCGCGCCTGCATCCTCGGGCTCAGCCAGCCGGTCGATCAGCGCCTCGAATTCCATCACCGACCCGGGCCAGCCATGCGCGATCAGCAGCGGCCGCGCGTCGGCTCGTGGAGACCGGCGGTGGATGCAGTGCAGCCGGAACCCCGGCTCTACCTCCACCAGCTGCTGCGGGAACCGATTCAGCCGGTCGACCGTCGCGGCCCAGTCATAGCCGTCCAGCCAATGCGCGCGCAGCCGCTCCATATAGGCGCGGTTGGCGCCATGCTCCCAGCGGTGCCCCTCCGGTTCCCCAAAGAAGCGGAACGCCGCCACCCGCTCGCGCACCCACGCCACTTCCCCGGCATTCACCGGGATGCTGAAATCCTCCACCGTCATGCCGCCATCTGTCCCATCTTGCGCTCGGCCCGGATCGCGCCAGCAATCTTCTCGGCGATCATGATGGTCGGCGCGTTGGTGTTCCCGCTCACGAGGCAAGGCATGATGGACGCATCCACCACCATCAGCCGCTCCACCCCATTCACGTTCAGTCCGATGTCGGTGACCGCTTGCAGGTCTGCCCCCATCCGGCAGGTGCCCACCGGGTGATAGATGGTCTCGGCCCAGCCGCGCAGCTTCGCCAGCACCTCGTCCCCCTGCACCGCATCGCCGGGCCAGACCTCACCCCCGTTATAGGCCGCCAGCGCCGGCTGCCGGCCGATCGACCGGGCAAGCTCCACGCCCTTCACCAAGGTTTTCACATCCTCCGGCGCCGACAGATAATTGGGATCGATCAGCGGGTGGGCCGCCGGATCGGCCGAAGCCAGCCGGATCTCGCCCCGGCTTTCGGGCCGCACCTGGCACACATGCACCATATAGCCATGCTCGGCCGCCAGCCCGCCCTCGCCATGCGCATTCCCGAGCACGGGGAGGAAGTGCATCTGGATATCGGGCGCCGCCAGCCCTTCGCGGGTGGAGACGAACGCGCCTGCGGCGGTCGGCATATAGCTGGCGTTGCCCGATTTCCGGAAAATCCAGTTCAGCGCCGCCATCACCTTGGTCATCGGGTTGGCGTTGCCGTTCAGCGTGATCGGCTGGGTACATTTCCACTGCACCAGCACGTCCAGATGGTCCTGCAGATTCTGGCCCACCTGGCGCCGGTCGGCCACGACTTCCACGCCCACCGATTGCAGATGCCCGGCCGCCCCGATCCCCGAGAGCATCAGCAGCTGCGGCGAGTTGACGGCCCCGCCGGACAGGATAACGCGCCGCCCCCGAATCGTCTGCCCGCCGCTACAGGCAACGCCTACGGCACGTTTGCCTTCGAACAGCACCCGTTCGGCCAGCGCCCCGGTCACGATCTTTAGATTAGACCGCCGCCGCACCTCGGGCGTTAGATAGGCCCGTGCAGCAGACCAGCGCTGCCCGCCCCGAATCGTCGAATCATAGCTCCCCGCGCCTTCGAACTGCGGCCCGTTGAAGTCGTCGGTGCGCGGCCAGCCGGCCTCCACGGCGGCTTCGATGAAGGCATCGTTCAGCACATGGGGCAGCATCCGCCGCGTCGTCGAAAGCGGCCCGCCGGTACCGTGCCAGTCGTCCGCCCCGCGGTCCGAATCCTCGGCCTTGCGGAACCAGGGCAGCACATCGCTCCAGCCCCAGCCGGTGCAGCCCAGCTGTGCCCAGCGATCGTAATCGCTGCTGTGGCCGCGGATATAGACCATTCCGTTGATCGACGACGACCCGCCCAGCGCCTTGCCGCGTGGCCAATAGAGCCGGCGACTGCCGAGCGCTGCCTGCGGCACCGTGTAATAGCCCCAGTTCAGCTCGCTCCTGTTCTCGGGCGGCAGGATCTGGGCAATTCCAGCCGGCATGTTGATCATCATCGATCTGTCCTGGCCGCCCGCCTCCAGCAGCGCGACGCGCGTGCCCGGGTCCTCGCTCAGCCGCCCGGCCAGCACGCAGCCCGCCGAGCCCGCGCCGACAATTACGAAATCGAAGCTCTCGCCTCCACGGGTTTCGGTTCCAGCCACGCACATCCTCCCGCCTTTTGCCGGAATTCTACGCTTGCGCGTCCCCGCCTTCCAGCCTCTGCATATTGCACGGCAGCCCGGGCTTCCGCGCGGCTTCCGCCGTCGCTAGGGAACGGCGATGCGCGCTGTCTTCCCCTTGTTGCTGCTCCTGTCCGGCTGCACCGTCGGCGCGATGGAGCCGCAGCAGCGCCCGCCTCCGCCCGAGCCGCCCGACCTTGCCACCCTGTTCGATTGCCTTCGCGAACGGCGGCTGGCGCTGGTTTCGGCGCATCGCGGCCAGGCCGATCCGTCGCGTGCGGAAAACGCCCTCTCCAGCTTCGACCACAGCCTCAAAACCGGCCCGTTGCTGATCGAGATCGACATCGCCCGCACCCGCGACGGCGCGCTGGTGTTGCTGCACGACGACGGGCTGGATCGCACCACGACCGGCACGGGCCCGGTCGGCGCCCGCAGCTACGAGGAAATCCGCCGACTGCGCCTGAAGACGCCCAATGGCGACATCCTCGACGAGCCCGTTCCCAGCCTCGACGAGGCGCTGATCTGGGCCAGGCGCAATGCCGCCATCCTGCAGCTCGATCTGAAGCGCGGCGTTGCGCTGAGGGAGGTGGTCGACGTCGTGCGCCGCGCGCGGATGGAAAAGCAGGTGATCCTGATCGCCTATACCCGCGCCGATTCCGAAGCCGCGCTCCGAATTGCGCCGGAGATGATGGTCTCGGCCAGCGGTCGCACCCCGGCCGATCTGGCGGCGCTGATTGCCACCCGCTCGCCGCGCCTGCTCTGGTTCACCGGCCTGGCCGAACCGGCGCCCGCATTGGTCGCCCGGCTCGACCGCGCCGGCATCGAGGCGATCACCGCCACGCTCGGCAGGCCGGGCGAACGGCTGGACGACCGCTATCTCGCCGACGGCGACGGCCGCGAATATGGCGAGCTCGCCGCGCGTGGTGTGGCCCTCATCGCCAGCGACCGCCCGGCCGAAGCCTGGGACGCCCTTGAAAACGCCGACCGAGAGGGTCGCATCTGCCTGGAAGGACCGCAATCATGAAGGCCATTCGCATCGAGAGCACCGGCGGACCCGAAGTCATGCAACTCGTCGATGTCGAGGTGGGCGACCCGGGCCCCGGCCAGGCCCGCGTCCGCCACAGCGCCATCGGGGTCAACTTCATCGACACCTATCACCGCACCGGCCTTTATCCCATGCCGATGCCGTCCGGGCTCGGCGTCGAAGCCGCCGGTACCGTGGAGGCCGTGGGGGAGGGCGTCTCCCATGTCGCGCCCGGCGACCGCATCGTCTATTTCACCAATGCGCCCGGCGGCTACGCCACCCAGCGTCTGATCGAAGCGCGCTGGCTGGTGAAGCTCCCCGCCAGCATCGACGACGAAATCGCGGCGGCGCTCTGGCTGAAGGCCTGCACCGTCGAGTTTCTGGTCGAGCGTTGCGCCAAGGTCCAGCCCGGCGATGCGGTGCTGGTGCAGGCGGCCGCCGGCGGGGTCGGCGTGCTCTTGTGCCAGTGGCTGAAGTCGGTCGGCGCCATCGTCATCGGTACGGTCGGCTCGCCCGAAAAGGTGGCGCTCGCGAAGGACGCCGGATGCGACCATGTGCTCGCCTATGCCGATGTCCCCGCCAAAGTCCGCGAGCTGACCGGCGGCGAGGGTGTCGCCTGCACCATCGACGGAGTCGGCAAGTCCACGTTCGAGGGCTCGCTCGACTCCTTGCGCAAACGCGGCCTCCACATCAGCTACGGCAACGCCTCGGGCGCGATCGGCCCGGTCGATTTCGGGGTCCTGGCGCGCAAGGGCTCGCTGTTCACCACGCGCCCCACGCTGTTCGATTACTACGCCACGTCGGAGGACTTCGCCGCAGGCACCCGGGCGGTATTTGCAAAGATCGCCGACGGCACGCTGAAGCCCCACATCGGCCAGCGCTACCCTCTCGCCGACGCGATCCGCTGCCACAAGGAGCTCGAAGCCCGCGCCACGCAGGGCGCGTCCTTGCTTATCCCGTAGTGCTTCCACCCCAGAACGGCAGCAGCGGCGCAACATCGCGCCCGCCGCCGATGATCATGTCCAGCGCGACATAGAGGATTAGCGCCAGCCCGATCCAGGCGATCCAATGATAGCGCTCGATCAACCGCGCGATATAGTTGGCTGCAATCCCCATCAGCGCCACCGACAGCACCAGCCCGATCACCATGATCTCGGTATGGTCCTTCGAGGCGCCGGCGACGGCCAGCACATTGTCCAGGCTCATCGACAGATCCGCCAGCGCCACCGCCCAGGCCGCGCCCCAGAAACTCTTCGGTGCCGGTGGCGCATCATGCAGTACGGTGCCGTCGTCCAGCGTGACGGTCGTGTTGGGCCGCAGCTCGCGATACATTTTCCAGCATACCCAGAGCAGCAGCAGGCCCCCGGCCAGCCGGATCCCCACGATGTCCAGCAGCTGCGTCACGACCAGCGCGAAGCCGATCCGCATCACCAGGGCCGCCACCATGCCCATGGCGATGACCTTCTTGCGGTCCGCAGGGGGCAGGCCCGCGGCCAGCGCGCCGATCACGATCGCATTGTCGCCGGCCAGCACCAGGTCGATCATGATCACGGTACCCAGCGCCTGCCAGGCACCGGGCTCACTCATAAAGGAAAGGTCCATGCGGGGCCTGCTAGAGGAAGATCGGAATGGGGGAAACCCGGGGCAGGGACATTTGTTGCGGCCTGCCCACCAATTACGGCTGCCCGAGGCAGCCGCAAGCGCGACCGCGCGCCCGGAGCGAAGCGGAGGAGTCCGCCGAAGGCGGCGGCAAAGCCGGCTGCCCGAGGCAGCCGCAAGCGCGACCGCGCGCCCGGAGCGAAGCGGAGGAGCCCGCCGAAGGCGGCGGCAAAAAACACCAATCATGATGCCAACAGCATCATGATTGGTACGGACGGCGGGACTCGAACCCGCACTTTCCTTACGGAAAAGCGGATTTTAAGTCCGCTGCGTCTACCGGTTCCGCCACGCCCGCCGAATGCCAGCCATTAATCCATGTTCAGGCGCTCGCGCAGCTCCTTGCCGGGCTTGAAGTGCGGCACGCGTTTGGCGTCCACGTCCACCGACGCGCCCGTGCGCGGGTTGCGCCCGGTCCGGGCACCGCGGCCGCGCGTGGAAAAGGCGCCGAAGCCGCGCAGTTCCACCCGCCCGCCCTCGGCCAGCCTGTCGGTTATGGAATCCAAGATCGTCGCCACCACCCGCTCGGCCTCGCGCTGGCCCAGATGCGGGTTCGCATCGGCAATCTTCTGCACCAATTCGGAACGGATCATGGCTACTTCCCCTGCAACAGCAATATGAGCCCGAAGGCGCCGCTGGGTCAACCCCATGAACCGCCAAGAGAAAGGGGCGGCGCCTCGCGGCGCCGCCCCTTCGAGCTCTCAATCCTGAACGTCCCGCTTAACCGTCCTGCTTGGCCTTGTTCAGCGCCGCACCCAGGATATCACCCAGCGACGCGCCCGAATCGGAAGACCCATATTGCGCCACCGCCTGCTTTTCCTGCGTGATCTGCATCGCCTTGATGCTCAGCATCGGCTTCTTGCCGCGTTCAAAGCCGATCACCATGGCATCGACCTTCTGGCCCACCTGGAACCGCTCCGGCCGCTGCTCGTCGCGGTCGCGCGACAGGTCCGACCGTTTGATGAAGGCAGTCGCGCCTTCTTCGCCGATCTGCACCTCGATGCCGCCATCGCGGGTCTCGCGCACGATGCAGGTCACGATCTCGTTCTTCTTGAAATCGAAGCCGCCCGTGGTCGGTGCTGCGCCTTCCTCGGCCGGCGTGGCCGTGCCTTCTGCCGACACCTGCTTGATGCCCAGCGAAATGCGCTCGCGCTCCACGTCCACTTCCAGCACCTGGGCCTTCACCATCTCACCCTTGTGATGCAGCGCCAGCGCAGATTCGCCCGAAACGCCCCAGGCAATGTCCGACATGTGCACCATGCCGTCCACGTCGCCCGGCAGGCCGATGAACAGGCCGAACTCGGTCGCGTTCTTGACTTCGCCCTCGACGATGGCGCCCACCGGGTTCTGCTCGGCGAACACTTCCCAGGGGTTGCGCTGCGCCTGCTTCAGGCCCAGCGAAATGCGGCGCTTCTCGCCGTCCACTTCCAGCACGATCACATCGACTTCCTGGCTGGTCGAAACGATCTTGCCCGGGTGCACGTTCTTTTTCACCCAGCTCATCTCGCTCACATGCACCAGGCCCTCGATGCCCGGCTCCAGCTCGATGAAGGCGCCATATTCGGTGATGTTGGTCACCCGCCCGGTCAGCTTCGCGCCCACCGGATATTTGGCGTCGGCGCCCTGCCACGGATCGCTCTCCAGCTGCTTCATGCCCAGCGAGATGCGCTGCGTTTCACGGTTAATGCGGATGATCTGCACCTTCACCGTGTCGCCGATATTGATGACTTCATTGGGGTGGCCGACCCGCTTATAGCTCATGTCGGTCACGTGGAGCAGGCCATCGATCCCGCCCAGGTCCACGAAGGCGCCGTAGTCGGTGATGTTTTTCACCACGCCGTCGATCACCTGGCCCTCGGCCAGGCTCTGGATCAAGCCGGTGCGGGCCTCGGCGCGGGTTTCCTCCAGGATGCTGCGGCGCGACACCACAATGTTGCCGCGCTTCCTGTCCATCTTCAGCAGTTGGAACGGCTGAGGCATGCCCATCAGGGGAGTCACGTCGCGCACCGGGCGGATATCGACCTGGCTGCCGGGCAGGAATGCAACCGCGCCGCCCAGATCCACGGTGAAGCCGCCCTTCACGCGGCCGAAGATCGTGCCTTCCACGCGCTCGCCGGCTTCGAACTGGGTCGCCAGCTTGTCCCAAGCGGCCTCGCGGCGGGCCCGGTCGCGGCTCAGCATCGCTTCGCCGAACGCATTTTCCACCCGGTCGACATAGACATCGACTTCATCGCCGACCGACACCTGCGGCGCCTGGCCCGGCGGGGTGAATTCACGGATGGAAACGCGGCCTTCTGACTTCAAGCCCACATCGATCACCACCAGGTCGTTCTCGATGGCGGTAACCCGCCCCTTCACGACCTTGCCCTCGAAGCTCTGGGATTCACCCAGCGACTTGTCGAGGAGCGCGGCGAAATCGTCGCGCGTGGGCATGGTGGTCATTGCAGTCGAAGCCATGTAGATCCTGTCTCTTGCACGTTGCAGGCCAGCCGGTTCTCTCCGGCGGTCTTGCGGGGGTTGCCGTTCGGGCGATCTGGCAGCATGTTGGCGGCAAAGCCAAAAGGCGACCGGTGGCCAGGCCCCCGTCGCCCTTCCGTCAGGAAGTCCGGCCCAGCCGTACCGACACCATGTCGATCGCCGCCTGGACGGCCGCGCCTATATCGAAATCGCTGGTGTCAAGCAAGTCGGCGTCGGCGGCCCGCACCAGCGGCGCGTCCGGCCGCGCCATGTCGCGCGCATCCCGCGCCAGAATATCGGCCAGCAGCCCCGACTCGCTCCCGTCGTCGTTCACGGCGCGGCCGCTTGCCTTGAGCTCCAGCCAGCGCCGCCGGGCCCGCACCTCGGGCGCCGCCGTCACGAACAGCTTGGCATCGGCCTCGGGCGCGATCACGCTTCCGATATCCCGCCCGTCCAGCACGGCGCCGCCCGGCTGGGCCGCGAAATCGCGCTGGAACCGCAGCAGCGCCGCCCGCACTCCCGCATGCGCCGACACCCGCGACGCAGCGTCCGCAGTCGCGCCGTCGCGCAGCGCCGGGTCTTCCAGCAGGCTGAGGTCCAGCTGGGCCGCCAGCCGCCCCAGCGCCGCGCCATCGTCCAGCCCCGTTCCCGACTTCAGCGCCGCAAGCGCCACCGTCCGATACAGCGCCCCGGTGTCCAGGTGCGGCAGCCCGAAATGCCGCCCCAGTGCCCGCGCGATCGTCCCCTTGCCCGACGCTGCCGGGCCGTCCACCGCAATCACCGGCATTTTTGACAAGCGCTTTCAGCGCGGACTTGCCTCGGCATAGGTCAGGCGAACAGCTTCACGATCTTGGGCGCGATATCCTCGGGCTTCACCGTCGGAGCGAAGCGCTCCACCGCCTCGCCTTCACGGTTCACCAGGAACTTGGTGAAGTTCCACTTGATCGCCTGCGATCCCAGCAGGCCCGTCGCCTGCGCCTTCACCTGCTCGTACAAGGGGCTCGTTCCAGGGCCGTTCACTTCCACCTTGGCGAACATCGGGAAGCTGACCGGATAGGTGGTCGAACAGAATCGAGCGATCTCGGCCTCATCGCCCGGCTCTTGCTTGCCGAACTGGTTGCAGGGAAACCCGAGCACGGCGAACCCCCGGTCCTTGAAACGCTGATACAGCTGCTCCAGCCCGCCATATTGTGGCGTGAACCCGCATTTCGACGCGACATTCACGATCAGCAGCACCTGGCCGCGCCAGTCGCCCAGGCTGACCTCGCGGCCGTCCAGCGTCTTCACGCGGTGGTGATAGATGTCGTCGGCCATAAGCGGGTCTCCGATTGGGGGCGGTTTTACATGGCGGGGGCGGGGGGAAAAGGGAAGAGCGATCCTCCCCTGCCGCGGTAGTGCGCCGAACGGACGGAGGGGTCTCGCAGGTCGGCGGGTGGGGCTCGGGCGGGCGAAGCGGCCCGCGGCAAAGCCGCTGAGTCCGCTGTGGGCTGGAGAGAAGAGGCAGAAAGAGCGCGGCAAAGCCGCCAAGCGCCGCCTTCGGCCAAAAAAAACCCCCGGCAGTTGCCTGCCGGGGGAATGATAGGTCGCAATTAAACTCGAAACGATCGCGCTGGCCTCTATTCGCGTTGACCCAGGAAGCTCAGCAGGAACTGGAAGAGGTTGATGAAGTCGAGATACAGCGTCAGCGCGCCCATGATCGCGGCCTTGCCCTGCATGTCGGTGCCGGCCACATAATCATAGGTCTGCTTGATTTTCTGCGTGTCAGCCGCAGTCAGGCCGGCGAAGATCAGCACGCCCAGGATCGAGATCACCAGGCTTAGCGTGCCGGACTGCAGGAACATGTTCAGCAGCATCGCCACCAGGATCCCGACCAGGCCCATCACCAGGAACGTGCCCAGCTTGGAAAGGTCGCGTTTGGTAGTGTAGCCATACAGGCTGAGGCCGGCAAACGCCGCCGCAGTCGCGAAGAAGGTCGTCGCGATGGAAGTCGAGGTATAGACCAGGAAGATCGTCGACATCGACGCGCCCATGATCGCCGCGAACGCCCAGAACAGCGCCTGCACCGCCCCTTCGGACATCTTCTGGAAACGGAAGCTCAGGAAAAACACGAAGCCAATCGGCGCCAGCGCCACGATCCAGCCCAGCCCCGAAAGGCCGCCGGTTTGCGACACCAGCGCGTTGACGGCACCGGTCATGTTCATGCCGACCGCCACCAGGCCCGTCAGCAACACGCCCGACATCATATAATTGTAAACCGACAGCATGTGGGCGCGAAGGCCCGCATCATA
>JANPJJ010000021.1:0-8957 GCA_031425455.1 Sandaracinobacter sp.
CGGCCCCGGACACAGGCCGGCACATCTGCGCCCAGCGTCGCACCCAACCGCTCCAGTTCGGGCGTCGACAACGGATATCCCGCCAGTCGGTTCAACAGCCTGAGCGATGCCGCCGCATCTGCACTGCCGCCTCCCAACCCGGCCGCGACCGGGATGCGCTTCTCCAGTCGCAACGCGTATCGCCCGGGGCTTGCTGTTGCGCGCTCGAAGGCCGCCGCCGCCCGAAGGACTAGATTGTCCGCCATCGGGCCAGCTTCGGGCGCCATCGGCCCGGAGACCGCCAGGGACCAGTCGGCGGACGGCGTGGCACTCAGCTCGTCGCCGAACCGGGTAAAGGCGAACAGCGTCTCCAGCGCATGATAGCCGTCCGGCAGGCGGGACCGGACGTGCAGCGCGAGGTTAATCTTGGCAGGGGCGCTCTCAGATGCCGCCGGGTCCTGCGTCACGAACGAGCCTTCACGGGTCAGGCGTCATCTGGCTGCCAGCGCCACATCGAGCCCGAAGTCGATCTTGCGCGCCAGCACCGCCGCCAGCTTCGCTTCGGGTTCCAGCGCGGCGGCCGACGCCCAGGCGTGCCGCGCCTCGAACCGCCGCCCCGCCTGCCACAGGGCGTCGCCCAGATGGTCGGCGACCGTCGGGTCCGCAGGCTCGGCGGCACGCGCCATTTCCAGCAGCCGCACCGCTTCGGCGTAGTTCCCGGTGACATACTCCGCCCAGCCCATGGAATCGATAATCGCGCCATTCTCCGGCGCCAGCTTATAGGCCCGCGCTATGAACCCGCGCGCTTCCGCCAGCTTGAGCCGCCGGTCCAGCAGGGAATAGCCCAGATAATTGAGGTAGATCGGACTGTTCGGCGCCAGCTCTACCGCACGCCTTAGGTCGGCTTCGGCTTGGGCGAAATTGCTCGACAGTTCGTGCGCAGACCCGCGCAGGAAGAAAAGCTGGGCGTGCTGCGGCTGGACTTCGGCCGGCAGCAACGCAATGGCCCGGTCGTAGGCGACTGCGGCGGCCCTGTTATCGCCGGCACGGCGCTCGGCCTCCGCCAGCCGGGCCCACTCGTCGATACCGGCCCCGGCTGCCTGGGTCGGGGCCTTCAGCAGCGCCCGCGCCTCGTCGTAACGCGCCTCCCCCATCAGCAGCGCCGCGCGCCGGGCCAGCGCAAGCTCGTCCCAAGGTGGCAAATCCGGCACCCGCGCCAGTGCCTCCATTGCAAGCGCAGACTTGTCGCCCCGCGCCAGCGTGTCGGCGGTTGCCAGCCAGGTCTCGGGCATGTCCGGCGCCAGCACGGTGGAGAGCCGGGCAAAGCCGAGCGCCGGGCCGCTCGCCCGCTCACGCGAGAGATCGGCTGCAACGCGCAGGAACATCAGCGCGAGGCCGTCAGCCGGCCGTTCGATCAACCCGCCCAGGCCGGTGCCGTCCAGGCGCGGATTGGCCTGCAGGCGGCGGCGGGCTTGTTCAAGCTGCGCATCGCGTTCCGGGCCACTGCCGAGCCAGGTGATCGCCTTGGTACGATAGGCCGGGTCGGTGCGGCCTGCCTCCAGCGCGGCTGCCACCGCCGCCATCCGCAGCCGGGACACATTCGCGCCTTCTGCCGCGATCATCGCTCCGAACAGGTCGGCCGCTTCCGGCCAGCGCCGGGCCAGCACCAGCAGATGACCGCGCATCTCAGTAAGGTACGAGCGCGCGATGCCGGTCGCGGCGCCGGGCTCGACCAGCGCAAGTGCCTTTTCGACGTCGCCCCGGGCTGCCAAACCATAGGCTTGCAGCCCGGTGCTGAGGATCGCGTTGGATTGCGCCGCGGTCGCAGGCTCCCCGAAAGCCGCGCGCGCCGCATCATAGGCCCGCCAGTCGCGAAGCGAGGCTGCATTGGCCGCACGGATCAGCGCAATCAGCGAGTCCGCGGTACTGCCACCGCCGGCATCGGCGGCAACTTGGCGCCCGATTGGAATTTCGTTCGCAAGCCGGGCCGCCGCCTTCATGTCGCCCGAGAGGATCGCGACATCCAGCGCCCTGCGTTGCAGGCCTGCATCCGGACCTGTCTTCAGGGCATCGCCGAACCGCCGGGCGGCCGTATCGAAGTCATCGCCGGCGACCGCCAGGCGACCCTGCACATAGGCCTGCGCGGCGGCATCGGCGGCATCCGCACCCGACGTGGCAGCTTCGACCGGCCAGGCCAGCAAGCCCGCCGCTGCCAGGATCACAGATGTTACGCGCTGCAAGGTCCCGTTCTCCCGGTCATTCCAATGGCCTCGGCCCAGATCATAGGCCGGCAGCGCCCGCTTCGCCACCTGAACCAGCGGCCGGACGCTGCTATCGATCCCGAAACCAGCCGGTGATTGCGAAACGCTGCGGCAGTGCCCACTGCGGCACATAGGTCACATGGTGCCGCTGCGGCACGCGGAACAGGTTCAGCGTGTTGAACCTGGGCGCGAAGCCCTCGATCACATTGTTGTCTGCGTCGAGGAAGTTCAGGTAACCGCCCCAGTCCGGATGCCAGCCCGGCGCAAAGTTCAGCACATAGGCAACGCGGCGCCCCGGCCCGTCGGTGCCGCCGCCGTCGGCATCGTCATGCACCCCCAGGAACTGACCGGGGCCGAACAGTGTGGCCTGCGCATCGGCCTTGAAGATCGCATCGATTCCGCTGACCGCCCGAACCAGTGCCAGCATCGGCGTGTCGTTGATATGCTCCAGCAGCATCGCAAGCGGCCCGTCGGGGTCCCACCGTTCCAGATAGGCGGTCACCATCGGATAGCGCTGATAGACGAAGCCATACTCCCCGCCGCGCAGTCGCTGCCCCACCGCCTGCCCGATCCGGGTGCGCTCGGCGGCCGGCAGGGTCGCAAGCTTGTCAGCGCGAAGGTCCTCGGGGCCAGTGCCCGCCTCCAGCGCCATCCCCCAGGGCGTAGCTGAGGCGAGCACGGCGTGTATGGCCGCCGCTGCTTCGGGCAGCAGCACCTCGCGAAGCTGGGCGCGGCCCGTGGCAGCGAAGCGCGCGGTGGCAGCGCCAATGTCGAGCCCGGGGTTCAAGGCGAACAGCCGGGGGGGCAGCGCGACCTCAGGCATCGATGTCGGCCGCTTCCAGCGCGGCGGCGTGGGCCTGGATGAAGTTGAAGCGATGTTCCGGCACCCGCCCCATCAGCCGCTCTACCAGATCGCGCACCTGGTGACGGTCCTGGTGGGTTTCGGGCAGCGTCACCCGGATCAGCGTTCGCCGGGTCGGGTCCATCGTGGTCTCGCGCAATTGCGTCGGCGCCATTTCGCCCAGGCCCTTGAAACGGCTCACCTCGACCTTGCGTCCCTTAAAACGCGTTTCCATCATCAGCGCGCGCTCGGCATCGTCCCGAACATAGATGCTGTCGGCGCCAGCGCTTAATCGGTAGAGTGGCGGCTGCGCCAGATACAGCCGCCCGGCCTGCACCAGGCCCGGCATTTCCTGAAAGAAAAAGGTCATCAGCAAGGTCGCGATGTGCGCGCCGTCGACATCGGCGTCGGTCATGATGATGATCCGCTCGTAGCGCAGCGCCTCGTCGCGGTAGCGATCCTTCGTGCCGCAGCCCAGCGTCAGCCCCAGATCGGCGACTTCCTGGTTGGCGCCGATCTTGGCGGCGGCCGCACTGGCGACGTTCAGGATCTTCCCGCGGATCGGCAGGATCGCCTGCGTCTTGCGGTCGCGCGCCTGCTTGGCCGAGCCGCCCGCCGAATCGCCTTCCACGATAAACAACTCGGTTCCGTCGCGGCTGTCGTTGGCGCAGTCGGTCAGCTTGCCCGGCAGGCGGAGCTTTCGGGCGTTGGTGGCAGTCTTGCGCTTTTCGTCCCGCTCGGCGCGGCGCGCGAGGCGCTCGTCCATTCGATCGATCGCGAACTGCAGCAGGGCGCGACCGCGCTCCTGGTCCTCGGCCAGCCAATGATCGAAATGATCCTTCACCGCCGTTTCGACAAGGCGCTGCGCTTCGGGCGAAGCGAGCCTGTCCTTGGTCTGCGATTGGAATTGCGGCTGCGGCATGAACAGCGACAGCATGATGCGCGTGCCGACCAGCGCATCGTCCGCTGTCAGCTCGCCGGCCTTCTTCACGCCGACCATCTGGGCAAAGCCTTTCAGGCCGCGGATGATTGCAGCGCGGAAGCCGGCTTCGTGGGTGCCGCCCTGCGGTGTCGGGATCGTGTTGCAATACCAGCTGTGCGCGCCGTCCCCTGCGACCGTCCAGTGCATTGCCCATTCCACGCGGCCGGCTCCGGCCGCGCCTGGAATTCGCGGCCCGGCAGAAACGGCAGCATACTCATGAAGTCCCGAGAACGGCTGGTTGGTAACGGTCGTTTCGCCCGCCACATCCTCGGCCAGATGGTCTGCAAGGCCGCCTGGAAAGATGAAGGACTGGCTCTCGGGCACCTTTTCCGACGCCAGTTCGGGGGCGCAGCGCCACCGAATCTCGACTCCCCCGAAGAGATAGGCCTTTGACCGTGCCAGCCGATACAGCCGGTCGGGCGCGAACCGCACGCCCGCGCCGAAAATCTCGGGGTCCGGCCGGAAGCTGACGGTGGTCCCGCGCCGGTTCGGCGTCGGCCCCAACGCTTCGATCGGGCCCAGCGGCGCGCCCCTCGAATAGCGTTGCCGCCACAAGGTCCGATTGCGCGCCACTTCCACCACCAGATGTTCCGACAGGGCGTTGACCACCGAAATGCCGACTCCGTGCAGCCCGCCCGAGGTAACATAGGCCCCGGCGGTGAACTTGCCGCCCGAGTGCAGCATGGTGAGAATCACTTCCAGCGCGGATTTTCCCGGAAAGCGCGGGTGCGGGTCGATCGGAATGCCGCGGCCGTTGTCGGAAATCGTCAGCGTGCCGTCGGCCTCCAGCAGCACCTCGATTCGGCCCGCATGGCCGGCGACGGCCTCGTCCATCGCATTGTCGAGCACTTCGGCGGCAAGATGGTGCAGCGCCCCGGCATCGGTGCCACCGATGTACATGCCGGGCCGGCGGCGGACGGGCTCCAGCCCCTCCAGAACCTCGATGGCGCTGGCATCATAGCCGCTGGGCTCTGCCGGCACGCCGGCGAAAAGATCGGTCATGCCGCCTCTTAGACGGGCGCGGCGCGGTTGGGAACAGGTGGGGAACAACGAAGCAGGCTGTGGCCGCAAGGGCACAGGCTTGGCTGCTTCGCCGAACCTCAACATTTTTTGTTCTTGTGCGGCGCAACATTTCCGGCAAGATTGTGGGTAAGAGAGCGATGGCTCCAGCCGGACTCCGGCACGCGCCCTGGCGAGCGCAGGTCCTGCCCAGCAGGCCCGTCATGAAGCAAGTCGCAGCGTTTGCGGCTTGTCAAACGGATGACGACATCAACCGCAAATCCATGCGGTGCCAGGGAGAAACCGATGCACTTTACACGTTCAACCCTCATGGCGGCCCTGCCGCTTGCAGCCGCCGCCCTGGTGTCCACGGGTGCCGCCCGGGCGCAGGACGAGCCGAGCTTTCCGAAGGTGACCGGGTCGGTCGGCCTCTACAGCGATTATCGCTTTCGCGGTGTGAGCCTGTCCAACCTGGACCCGGCCGTGCAGGGCTCACTCCAGATCACCACCAAGCCCGGATTCTTCGTCGCGGTCTGGGCGTCTTCCATCGCGGAATATGGCGCAACCGAGGATTCGTCGGGCGCCACGGTCGAAGTCGATCTGTATGGCGGCTGGTCCGGCCCGCTCGGGCCCGTAACGGCCACGGTCGGCGTCTATTCCTATCTCTATCCCGGCGGTACCGGGGTCGACGCGGTCGAATTCTACGGGGCCGCCTCGCTCCCGCTGGGCCCCGTCACGGCGACCGTCGGTCTCAACTGGGCACCCGACCAGAAGAACCTCAGCCGCTCCAGTCGCTATGCCTATGGCAGCCTTGCCGCGGCGATCCCCAACACCCCGATCACGCTGAAAGGCAGCCTCGGCAACGAGAAGGGCTCGTTCGTGGTGGACGAATCCGGCAGCACCACAACCAAGTGGGACTGGCTGGTCGGGGCAGACGTCAGCCTCGCCCCGCTGAACCTGGCGCCGCTGACGCTGGGCATCGCCTATGTCGGCAACGACCTGCCGCGCAACACGATCGATTTCGGCGAGGGCGGGAGCTTTCGGCCGAACCGGAATGCGAAGGATGGGTTCGTCATCAGCCTGTCGGCTGCGTTTTAGCAGCCGACGAGGGGCCGGAGTTAATGCGCAGCACCAATCTCCGGACTCGCCGTGGCTGACGGCCGGCACGAAAAAAGGGCGGGTCCAACCCGCCCTTTTTTGGTGTCCGACGGCGTGGCTTTGCCACGCTCTTCCTCTTGTTCTCCAAGCATCTAGCGGACGCGGCGGCTTGGCCGCCGGCTGCTACTACTCCGCCGAAGCCTTCTTCCGCTTGGCCTTAGGCGCCGCCACCTCGGCTACCACCTCGACCGGCGCCTCAGCATCAGCCACCTTCTTTGCAGCAGCCTTCTTGCCCGCCGCCTTCTTTGCCGGCTTCACCTCGTCGCCATGATCATGGCCACAGCCCGGCCCATGCACATGCGCCGTCGGGGTTTCGTCTTCGCTTTCGATCGCGGCTTCCAGCTCCGCGCGGGAGACCAAGCGGTCGGTGATCGCGGCCTTGCCTAGCAGGAAGTCCACGACCTTCTCTTCGAACAGGGGCGCGCGCAGCTGCGCGGCCGCCATTGCATTTTCGGAGAAATATTTCTGTACTTCACGTTCCTGGCCCGGGAAGCGCGCAGTTTCCTGCGCGATCAGCCGGTTCATTTCCGCCTGGCTCACCTGGACCCCGTTCTTCTGACCGATGTCCGACAGGAGCAGGCCCAGCCGCACGCGGCGCTCGGCGATGCGGACATAGTCGCCGCGCTCGCCCTCCATCTGTGCCTTGTCGTCGTCCGAAGCCTCGGCGCCCAATTGCCGCCAGATCTGCTCGAACTCGGCGTCCACCATGGATTGCGGCACGGGAAAATCATGCGCCGCGGCCAGATGATCCAGCAGCTTGCGCTTCAGATAGGTGCGGGTCAGCCCGTTCAGCTCGCTTTCCACCTGGTCTTTCAGGATCTCGCGCAGCTTCTCCAGGCTGTCGAGGCCCAGGTTGGTCGCGAGCGTATCGTCGACGACGGCCAGCTTCGCTGTCTTCACGGCCTTCACCGTGACGGCGAATTCGGCGCCCTTGCCGGCGAGGTTCTCAGCCGGATAGTCCGCCGGGAAGGTCACCTTCACCGTCTTCGCATCGCCGGCTTTCACACCCACCAGCCCGTCCTCGAAGCCCGGGATCAGGCGGCCGGTGCCAAGCTCGATTTCCATGTCCTCGCCGGTGCCGCCTTCGAACGCGGTGCCGTCCACGCTGCCGGCATAGTCCATCATGACGAGGTCGCCGGTCTTGGCCTTGTGCTTGGGCCCGGCATCCTCGAAGCTCTTCTGCTGGTCGGCAAGCCGCTGCAGCGCCGTGTCGATCTCGGCGCCGGTCGCTTCTGCCGTCAGCCGCTCCAGCGCAATTCCGTCGAAGCTGGTCTCCGGCACGTCCGGCAGCACTTCCAGCGTCACCGACACCTTCACGTCCTCGCCGTCTGACAGGCCGCCGTCGAGATCGACCGAAGGCTGCATCGCCGGTCGCAGGCCCCGATCGGTCATCAGCTGACCCACCGCATCGTTGACGGCGTTCTGCAATGCTTCGCGGCGAAGCGACTCGCCGTGCATCTTGCGGATGAGATTGGCCGGCACCTTGCCCGGGCGGAAGCCGGGCATGCGAACCTGGGGCGCCACTTCGGCGACGGCGGCATCCACTCGGGCAGCAATCGCACCCGACTCGATGGTCAGTTCGAAGCCGCGCTTCAGGCCTTCATTCAGCGTCTCGGTGACAGTCATGAAAATCGCGATCCTCTAATGAAACATGGCCCGAACAGAAGCTGGCCGCGTGGCGGACTGGTGCGGGTGGAGGGACTCGAACCCCCACATCTTTCGACACCAGAACCTAAATCTGGCGCGTCTACCAGTTTCGCCACACCCGCCCGCAATCCATAGCCGGCAACCCGCCACAGGCTGCCCCTTCTGCCCGAAATGAAGCGCGGGCTTATATCAGCGCGGCACGCGCGCGCAAGCCGAAGCCAATGGAATCGGTTGCATGGGGGCAGAAAGGTCAGTATTGTTGCCCTAGTTGGGAGACCCTGATGACCGTCGTTACCGCTGCGCCCGCACCTCCGCACGCCATTTTGCCGCACAGCATCTCGCTGGACGATCGCTATTCGCTCGACGCGCAGCGTATCTTCCTCTCGGGTACCCAGGCCTTGGTCCGCCTGGCGCTGGTGCAGCAGGCGCGGGATGCCGTCGCCGGGCTCAACACCGCGGGCTTCGTCTCGGGCTATCGCGGCTCTCCGCTTGGCGGGTTCGATCAGGAACTCTGGCGCGCGAAAACGCGGCTGGCGGCTTCGCACATCCGCTTCGTGCCGGGTGTCAACGAGGAGCTTGGCGCGACCGCGGTCTGGGGCTCGCAGATGGTCGGGCTGAACCAGCGTGCGAAATACGACGGCGTCTTCGGCCTCTGGTATGGCAAGGGCCCCGGGCTGGACCGCGCGATGGACGTGCTGAAGCATGCGAACGCGGCGGGAACCTCGAAGCATGGCGGCGTGCTGGCGATCGTCGGCGACGACCATGGTGCCAAATCCTCCACCCTGCCCCACCAGTCGGACCATAATTTTTCCGCCGCGTTCGTCCCGTTTCTGGCGCCTGCCTCGGTCCATGAGTTCGTCGAGTACGGCCTGCTCGGCCTTGCGATGAGCCGCTTTGCCGGCACCTGGGTCGGGTTCAAGGCGACGGCCGACACGGTCGAGACATCCGCCACCGTCGACACTGCAAACGAGCGGCGCGCTATCGTTCTGCCCCCGTTCGACTTTCCCGAAGGCGGTATCCATATCCGCCCCAACGACATCTGGCGCGACGAGGACACGCGGCTGCAGCGCTACAAGGGGTTCGCCGCCCA
>JANPJJ010000022.1:0-7407 GCA_031425455.1 Sandaracinobacter sp.
CCGCGCGCGCCGGCGCGCTGCCTGGCTCGCCGGTCAACGCACAAAAACCCGCCTCGGCCTGCGCCAGGTAGTCATAGGCCGGCCAGTTCGCGCGCGCGCCATCGCGCCCATAGCCGGAGATATGCACGCAGACGATCGAAGGCTTCACCTGCGACAACGACGGATGGTCCAGCCCCAGCCGCGCCGGCAGGTCGCCGCGCAGGTTGTTCAGCACCGCGTCCACGCCGGCGACGAGCTGATGCAGCGCGGCGCGGCCCTCCGGCTTGCGCACATCCAAGGTGATGCCGCGCTTGCTGCGGTTGAACGATTGGAAATACTGGCTGTCGTTCTCGCCGAGCGGATGGCCGCCGGTATGGCGCGCGATATCGCCCGGCGGCTCGCCATCTTCGCCCGGCGGCGATTCGATGCGGATCACCTCCGCGCCGAGATCGGCGAGGTTCATCGTGGCGAAGGGACCGGCGCCGAACTGCTCGAAAGCAAGAAGCCTCAGACCCTTGAGCGGAAGCGGCTTCACACCGGATTCCTCGCGATGAGCTGCTTGGCAATGATGATCCGCTGCATCTCGTTGGTGCCCTCGCCGATGCACATCAGCGGCGCATCGCGGTAGTAGCGTTCGACATGGTACTCCTTGGAATAGCCATAGCCGCCATGGATGCGCATCGCCTCCATGCTGTTCGTCACCGCGGCTTCCGAGGCGAAGTATTTCGCCATGCCGGCTTCCATGTCCACCCGCTCGCCGCGATCATAGGCCTGCGCCGCATCCAGCATCAGCAGCCGCGCGGCGCGGGCGCGAGTGACCATTTCGCCCAGCTTCAACTGGATCGCCTGGTGCTCGGCAATGGGCTTGCCCATGGTCTTGCGCACCTGGGCATATTCGGTAGCCAGCCGCAGCGCGCCTTCGGCCAGGCCGACGCCGCGCGCGGCGACATTGATGCGGCCAAGCTCCAGCCCGCCGGTCGCCTGGAAGAACCCTTGCCCTTCCGCGCCGCCGAACAGCTGGTCGGTGCCGATGCGATAATCCTCGAAGATTAGATCGGCGGAATCGATCGCCTTGTAACCCAGCTTCTCGATCTTCTTGCCGACGCGGAAGCCGGGCCTCCCGGGCGCGGCGGCGCCCTCCACAGGTTTGTCGGCGATGAAAAGCGACATGCCCTTGTAGCGCGGGCTCGCGTCAGGGTCGGTCTTAACCAGCAGCGCAAAGACATGGCCCTTGATGCCGTTCGAGATCCAGGTCTTCGTGCCGTTGATGACATAGTCGCTGCCGTCGCGCCGGGCCACCATGCGGATACCCTGCAGGTCGGTGCCCGCGTCGGGCTCGGTCAGCGCCAGGCCGCCGCGGATTTCGCCCGACGCCATCTTCGGCAGCCATTTCGCCTTCTGCGCCGTCGTCCCGAATTTCTCGATCGCCAGCGCGCAGATCAGGTGCGAGTTGAAGATGCCGGTGGGCGCCATCCAGAAGCTGGAGATGCGGGCCACGATCTTGGCATAGGTCGTGGCGGGAAGCCCCAGGCCGCCCCACTCCTCGCCGATGGTGGCACCGAACAGGCCCAGTTCCTGCATCTGGCGCACGGTCTCTTCGGGCCAGATGTCGCCATGATCGTGGTGCATCACCACTGGCCGCAGGTCGCGCTCGATCCACTTGTCGATGGAATCGATCAGCTGGTTCTCGAAATCCGGGTCGATATGACGCTGCTGCGTATAGGCGGTCGCCATCACTCGTCTCCCGGCCCGAAGCCCTGCTTCCAGATCAGCATGGTGCGCAGGAAATCGCACACGATCACCCCGTCCTGGTTGCGGCCCACGGTCTTGATCGTCACGATACCCTGCTCCGGGCGCTTGGCGCTCTCGCGCTTCTCGATCACCTCGGTTTCCGCATACAGCGTATCGCCGGCGAACACCGGCGCCGTCATGCGGATTTCCTTCCAGCCCAGGTTTGCGACTGCCTTCTGGCTGACGTCGGACACGCTCATGCCCACCAGGATCGCAACCGTCAGCGGCGAGTTCACGAGCGGTCGCTTGAACTCCGTCTTCCCGGCATAAACATGATCGAAATGGCTGGGGTGGGTGTTCATCGTCAGCAGCGTGAACCAGATATTGTCGGTCTCGGTGATAGTCCGCCCGGGCCGATGCTCATAGACGTCGCCCACGGTGAACTGCTCGTAATAGCGCCCGAAGGTCTCACGGTAACGCTGGGGGCCGACTTCGATCACGCCTGGACGCATGGTAATTTCCTGATTTCGCTCTTGACGGGAAAGCTATTTGTCCGGACAAATTTCTTGTCAAGCATGATGATGGCGCCAGTCGCGGCACCCCTATCCGGAGAGCGAACAATGAGATTATGGGCAGGGGCCGCCATCGGCCTGATTGCAGGCGCGACGCTGCCGGGAAGCGCGGCGGCACAGGCGCTGGCATTCGACAAACCCGCCGATGCGCAGGCCATGTACCGCAAGATCCAGTGCGACACGCGCGACAATGTGCCCGTGGTGTTTCACTGGTCCGGCCGGGTGTGGAGCCGGGTGCAGGGCGAGCCCGACCGGCATCTGTGGAACGTGGAGGGCATGAACGTCCGCCAGTGCGTGACGGTGAACGACCCGGCGAAGGGCGTGGGCGTGCGGATGGTGAGCCGCGAGCTGATGTTCTACCTCGACCCCAAGACCGGCGCCGTGCTGGACAGCTGGCAGAACCCCTGGACCGGCAAGGCCAACCGAGTTTTCCATGTGCAGAACGATCCGGTGAACCAGCCGCCGCTGTTCCAGACGGGGCGCGATGGCAAGCCCTTCGCCATGGCCGGCCGCGTCGACAGCGGGCGCTTCTTCTGGAACATCGAGGTTCCGCTGTTCTATACCAATCCGCTCGGCGGCGACTTCCAGGAATATGCCGGCAACCAGTATCACGCGATGGAGATCTTCAACTTCATCGTCGACGAAAAGGCACTGCGCAGCTCCGGGACGACCAACGCCCGCGCCGCCGTCAGCTGGGTGCGACTGTCGGGCTGGATGCCGTTCATGGAGATGGGCTCTCGCCCCGGGGGCCTGGTTTTCAATGCCACCGGCGCCGTGGTCGACGGGATCGATGCGCTGCCGAATGTGCTGGTGGAGCAGATCGATCGCAACTTCCCCGCCTATCGCGCTCCGCCGCCGGGTGACGATGCCCGGCCGAACGCAACCACCTGGACCGAGTTTCGGAAATTCGTGGAGGCCGAAAGGGCGAACAAAAAGCTGGAGGCCGAGCGGGCGACGAAGAAATGAGCGCGGTAGCCGCGCTTGCAGCGTTGCTGGTCGGCACATTCAGCAACGAGGAGCAGGTTGAATTCGCCAGCGAGGCCGGCAAGCCGGCCGTCGCCTGGAGCTCGATGACGATCACCGGCGAGGGCGGCAGCTTCGCCAATCAGGGGGTGAATGCCTTCGGCCAGCCGGTCGGGCCGAAGCGGCGCTTCGCCCTGGAGGCGCACGGCGATGCGGTCGCGCTGGTGTCGGACGGCTGCCGGCGGCGAATGGTGCCGGAAGGAAACGGCTTCCGGTCGGCCGGAGCGAGTGGCCGGTGCAGCAGCGGCGCGGTGCTGGAGCAGGTCTCTCCTTCAGGCGTGTTGCTGAACATTGCCGGGCAGGGCGTGCAGGATCTGCGCCGTGCGCGGCCGTTCACCTGCTGGGCGGCAGTTCCGAAGCGTATAGCGGAAGCCGGCACTCAGGACTGGTGGGGCAAGCGCAACATCGCGCTGCACGACCAGGGCGGTCGAGCCGAGCTGTTGACCGACGACCCCGAGCCGCAGCGCTACATACTGAAGATGCGCAATGTGGTCTGGCCGAGCGGACCCAATCAGCCGAGCCTGGTGCTGTATGTGCTGACGCCGGCGGGCGGCGAGCGCGCGGTGGCCTACAGCTGGGCCGATGCCTCGGCAAAGCGCGTGGGCATCAATATCCGGACGATGCAGGCAAGCTGCACTTTGTCGGAATGACCGCAAGAAACGGGACGCCGCCAAGGCGTTGACGGCGCATCCGGGCTGCTGGACAAACAAGGAGATGAGCGGTGCAGCCGAAGATGATTAAGGAGGACTGGCGCGATCTGGCGGTGGAGGCGCGGGACAGAAGCGCCGAGGGTCGTTTCTTCCTCGGGGTGGTCACGACCGGAATCTACTGCCTGCCAGGCTGTCCGGCGCGAACGCCGAACCGTGAGAACCGGCGCTATTTCGACAGCGCGGATGCAGCCGAGGCTGCCGGGTTCCGCGCCTGTCTTCGCTGTCGTCCCCGAGAGCTGGCTGGGCGTGAGGCTGCGGAAAGCCCGGTGGCGAGGGCATGCCGCTTCATCGAAGCGAGCGAGGGCGTTCCGACCCTCGATGCCATGGCGGCGGCAGCGGGACTGTCGCCCTTCCATTTTCACCGCGCGTTCAAGGCGGCGACAGGCGTGACACCCCGGGCATGGGCGACCACGCGCCGGGCCGGGCGGCTGCAGGCGGCGCTGTCGCAAGGGCAATCGGTGACTCGAGCCATTCATCAGGCAGGCTATGGCACGGCCGGCCGTGCCTATGCCGAGGCACCCGCCCGGTTGGGCATGAGGCCCGCGCGTGTGAAGGCACGCGGGGCAGGGGAGCATATTCGTGCGGCGGTGGCGACAACGTCGCTCGGCCTTCTGCTGGTGGCGGCGACCGATCATGGCATCGTCCGGATTGCGTTCGGCGGGGAAAGCGAACTGATGCAGGCGTTGCGGACGGATTTCGCGGCGGCGGAAATCAGCTTGGGCGAGGAAGACTTCGGCATCACGGTTCGTGCTGCCGTTGCGCTCGTCGAGGAGCCGCTGGCCGCACAGTCGTTGCCGCTCGACATCCGCGGCACTGCGTTCCAGCAGCAGGTCTGGGCGGCGCTGCGGGCAATACCGCCCGGCAAGACCGCGACCTACGCCGAAATAGCAGCCGCGATCGGCCGGCCGAAAGCGACCCGCGCGGTGGCCGGGGCGTGCGCCGCCAACGAGCTGGCACTTGCGATCCCGTGCCATCGCGTGGTCCCCAGGGCGGGTGGCCCGGGCGGCTATCGCTGGGGCGAAACGCTGAAGGCGGCCCTGCTGGCGCGCGAAGGCGCGCTGCAATGATCGCCTGCCTCTGCGATGTGCGAACCGATACCCGGCTGCTATCATCGGCAGCTGGCGGTTCGGATGGGACCCGCATTCGGAAGGATGAAATCATGAAGATGCTGTTGATGGCCGCTTCCTTGCTCATCGCGTCGTCGGGTCTGGCTGCCGATCCGATTGCAACCGCTGTCGCCGCACCTTCGCGGCCGGCAGCCGATGTTGCGCTGGACGCCGGGCGCAAGCCGGTCGAAATGCTGGCGCTGGCCCGCCTGAAGCCGGGCGACCATGTGCTGGATGTGATGGCAGGGCAGGGCTATTACAGCCGGCTGGCTGCCGATGTCGTTGGGCCGAAGGGTGAAGTTATCGCGCTGATGCCGCCGGCCTATATGAAGGACCCCAAGGTTGCGGCCGGCTGGTCGGCACTCTCGGCCGCGAGCCCGCAGGTGAAGGTACTGGTCGGTCCGCCCGGCAACGCCGCTCTCCCCAGGGACATCGACCTGACGATCTTCCATCTGACTTACCACGATCTCTACTGGGAGAGCGAGAAATACGAGTATCCGAAAATGGATCCGGCGGCGTTCCTGGCAAAGCTCGCCGCCGCGACACGCCCCGGTGGCAAGGTGCTGGTGGTGGACCATGTCGGGCCCGCGGGCGTCGACCCGCGTGTGGAGGCCGAGAGGACTCACCGGATCGACCCGGCTGTGGTCGAAGCCGATTTCGCCAAGGCCGGCTTCCGCTTGTCCGGGACCTCGGAGGCTCTGCGCAATCCCGCCGACGACATCGTTAAGCTGGTGTTCGACCCGGCCGTGCGCGGCAAGACCGACCGGCGCGTCTGGCTGTTCGAAAAGCCGAAGGGTTGACACGGGGCTGGCTGGCCACGGCCCTTCTCCTGCTGGCGGTACCCGCCTGGGGAGGCGCCCGGCCGCCGTCCGATGTCGCACTGGACGGGGCTCGCAAGCCGGCCGAGATGCTGGCGCTGCTCCAGGTGGCGCCGGGCCAGCGTGTGCTCGATGTGGTGGCGGGCGGCGGCTACTATACCAGGCTGCTGGCGGATGCAGTGGGCCCCGGCGGCGAGGTGGTGGCGCACTCGACGGAGGGCCTGTTTGCCGCGCCGGGCATGGCAGCTCGCTGGTCTGGCCTGAAGCGCAGCCACCCCAATGTGCGGCTGGTGCTCGGTATTCCCGGCAATATGCCGCTGCCGCAACGGCTGGACCGGGTGCTGTTCCACCTGACGTTTCACGATTTATGGTGGGAGAGCGCGGCCTATCGCATCCCGCAGATGGAGCCCTCCAGGTTTCTGAAGCAGCTGCACAGTGCGATGGTGCCGGGGGGCGCAGTGCTGGTGATCGATCATCGGGCGCGTGCGGGTGCCCAGCCCCGCGCGGAAACGATGGCGCGGCACCGTGTCGATCCGGCGGTGGTGAAGGCCGAAATGGCAGCTGCCGGGTTCCGGCTTACCGCGGAGTCGGACTTGCTCGCCAACCCCGGCGATGACCTTGCCCGCCTGGTCTATGATCCGGCGATCCGGGGGCAAACCAGCCGGTTCGTACTTCGCTTCGTCCGCCCCTTACCGGGATTCAGTCGGCCGCTCGCTTGCCGAACAAGTAGCCGATCAGACCACCCACGAACAGCGGCAGAACCTGTTCGGCAATGATGCGGCGGCTTTCGGCTTCCGCAAGCAAGGCGACGGCCAGAATTGCAAGCGCCAGGAGCAGGAGGGTTGTCGCCAATGCCGAAAAGAACAGCCAGCGCTCGCGCTGCCGCCGGCTGGCTGCGTCCTCGGGCGACTCCTCACGCTTGAGCTCGACCGCATCGACCAGCTTCCTGAGCCTGGTTTCGAGACCGTCGTCCGGATCGGGCATGATCCCTCGGAACTAGGTCAGAGCGGGGCAACAATATCGGCAATAATGTTGCGATTACCGTCGGTAACGGCGAGCCGGTGGCCCTTCTGCTTCACCTCATCGGCGTAGGAAATAAGCGCGATGGCCCGGCGCAGCACATCGGCCTTGGTCATCTGGTTGTGATTGGCCACTTCCTGCAACATGGTCGCGGCACTTTCCGAAAGCTCGAGACTAAGACGGGATGCGTTGCTTGCCATGTTCGTCGCTCCTGCAGACATGTGCAGAATATGTGCAGAATCTGTGGGGTGTCAAGGCATGGTGCCGATCGATGAACCTATGGCCGCCCTTACTGGACCGTCACCGACTCCAGCTTCTCAGCCAGGATCGTGAGGCCAGCCTCGCTCACTTCGGCAAGGCCGCCGTCGATACGGATCAGCTCCGGCTGCGCGCCGGCGGTGGCGTAGATCGCCAGCTCGCCGGGGCGGATGCTGCTCATCATCGGGGC
>JANPJJ010000023.1:0-19549 GCA_031425455.1 Sandaracinobacter sp.
CGCCGGCCGGGCACTGCGCGCGAGTCCGTGGAACAGTGCTGCGCACTGTCCACGGCCGCGCTGGGCCTTAAAATTTGGCCGTCAGCCCCAACGAAAACCGCGTCCCCACATCATAGCGGTTGTTGAACACCTCGGTCGAACCCAGCGTCTGCGACTCCCGATATTCCGTGCCCAGGATGTTGCGCACCTCGGCCTTCAGCTCGAACGGCACCTTGCCGATCGCGATCTCCTCGCGCACCACAAAGTCCAGCTGCACGCCCGGCTTCTCCACCAGGTCGGGCGTTTCGCCCGGGCCGCGCTGCGTCACCCGCTTGGAGGCGTAGCTCAGCAGGATGGTCTGCTCGGAAACCCGATCTTCCTGCTGCAACCCGAACTGCAGGTTTGCCACATGATCGGACTGGCCGGTCAGCGCGTCGCCGTCGCGGAAAAACAGCGTTGCCGGACGGTCCTCGCCATTGCCTTCCGCCGGGCGGGTAGTGTCGCCGTCCCCGACCTTCAGTTTCGATTGCGAATAGGTGTAGTTCGCGCTCAGGAAAATCCGCCGGTCGGCGAAGAAGCCCTCGTCGGCGATCCCGAACGTCTTCTGCCCTTCCAGCTCGATCCCCCACAGGGTCGCCTGGGGCGCGTTGGCGAAGGTGGTCAGCACGTCGCCGCCGCCGCTGGCGAAGGCCACCGTCTCGATGGGGCGGTCGATCTTCTTGTAGAAGGCGCCCGCCGTCACGCGCTCATCGCGGCCCAGGAACCACTCATAGCGACCCTCGATGTTGATAAGCTCGCTGTCGACCAGGAACGGGTTGCCGAAGCTGGTGCGATCATTGTCGGTATCGACATATTGCTGCGGCGCCAGCTCGCGGAACTGTGGCCGGGCGATCGTCTTCGAGGCCGCCAGCCGAAGCTGCATGTCCTCGGCGAAGTTCCAGGTGACGGTGCCGGCCGGCAGCCAGTAATCATTGTCGAGCCGCACATCTAGCAGGCCCCCGCCCGTACCGAACAGGTCGACCGCGCGCACGAACTGGCGGCCCTTCTCGTATCGCACCCCGGCCGAAATCCTCAGGCCGTCGGCCAGCTCGGCTTCCACCTGGCCATAGCCGGCATGGGTTCTGAGGCCCGCTTCATAGGCGGCGACCCCGATCGAGCCCGACTGTTCGCGAAGCACGATATCATAGCTGTAGATATTGAACTGCGAGAGCAGGAAGTCCGGCCGCTGCTGGCTGACTCCGCCCGGCAGCTCCGCTTCCGGAAAATAACGAAACTCGCGCCGTTCGGCCTCGCGGCTGTTGTCGGAATAGGCATAGCCCGCCGACACGCTGACCGGCCGGTCGGTCGGCAGCCTGTAGGCCAGGTCGGCCGCCCCGGCCCAGATCTGGTCGTCGAGGTTGGAGAAAGCGATGAAGCTGCCGTTGCCGCTGCCGCGCAGGTCGTTCACCAGCACCCCGCCAGGCCCCGTGCCGACATAGTTGTTCTGCCGCTCATAGGGCGCGTCGCGCTGCGACTTGGCATAGGTACCGCGCAGGTTCGCCGACAGGTCGTCGAACTTGAATTCCCCCACCAGCGAGCTCGAGAACAGCTGCCGCTCGAACCAGTTGGTGGTGTTGCGGTTGATCCGGATGTCCGGCGCCACGTTGCGCTCGTCGGTGCCGTCCTGGATTCGCGCCTGCTTCAGCGTGTCGCGAATCAGCACGTTGGTGAAGCGGATCTTGTTCTCGCCAAACTCATAGCCGATGCCCAGAAGGCCGTTCAGCTGGATGCGGTTCTCGGTCGACAGAAAGCGGAAATCCTGGTCCGGGATCAGCCCAGGCTGGCCGTCCACGTCGGCGATGTTCAGCACCGACTGCCGCACCCCGCCCCGGGTCTGCCACGCGTTGGACCAGTTGCCCGAAAAGATCACCCCCAGCCGGTCCTCGCCGATGTCCCACGCAGTGCCACCGGTGAAGCCCACCGACATGTTGGCCGGAATCGTGTCGTTGCGCTGGATCAGGTTGGTGCGGGCATTGTTCAGGCTGGCGGTGATGTCCTGCATTTGCGCCAGGCTGAAGTTCGCGCCCGTCGTGATCAACTTGCCCGAATTCAGGGCCGCCCGCAGCGGCGCCGGGATCGATCGGGTGCCGCTGTCGAACCCGGTCCAGTCCGAACGCGAGCCGAAATAGGTGTAGCCCAGCTGCCCGGTCGTGATCGTGTCGCCGCTGACCGAGGCCGAGACGTTGAAAAACGGCTCGTCGGGCACCGCCTTGGTGGTGAGGTTGATCACCCCGCCGCCGAACTCGCCCGGAAAGTTCACCGAATAACTCTTCTGCACCAGCGTCGAGGCCAGGATGTCGGTCGGGAAGATGTCGAGCGGGACGACCCGCTTCAAGGGCTCGGGCGAGGGGATCGGAAGCCCGTTCAGCAGCGCCAGCGAGTAGCGTTCGCCCAGGCCCCGGACATAGACATATTTGCCGCCGACCAGCGACAGGCCGGTCACCCGCTTCAGGGCGCCGGCGATGTCGCCTTCGCCGGACCGCGCGATGTCGGCCTGCGACAGCACCGAGACCACGGACGGCGTTGCCCGGATGATGTTGGGAATCCGGCTGCCGGTGACGACGATCGTATCGGCATCCAGGCCCCCGGCCCCCGGCGCCGAGACGTCGATATCCTGCTCCTCGGCCGCCTGCCCTGCATCGCCCGGCGGCGATGGCGCTGCGGGCTGGGCGCCGGTCGGCGCCGTCTGGGCCAGCGCCGGCGCCGCCGCAAAGGCCCAGCCCATCGCAGTAGAGGCGAGCAGCAGGGCGGCCAGTGTCGACTTCGTCATCATATCTTCCCCCGGGGGTCGGGTGCCGCAGGGCGGGCATGGCCACCCTGCGGCCCCATCGGTCGTTACTGGATCGGCAGCGGCGCCGCGGTGCAGGCCGTGGTGGTGCCGCCCAGGCCGCAGGCCCAGCCGTTGAACCAGGTGTCGGTCGCGCTGGCGAAGGCGCCCACATAGGTCGTGTTGGCGAAGGCCGGCACCACGGTCGCCGCCGCGAACGGCGCCACCGCCAGTTCGTTGGCGCCGGGGAAGTAGGTGCCGGTCAGCGTGCTGGTGCCGCCCAGCACATTGCCCCGCGCCGCGCCGGCCGGATCGTTGGTGAGAAGCGCGGTCACATCGGCGGTGGCCACGCCCGAGCTGCCGAGCGCCGTGCTGGCGCACGACAGGAACACCGAGCGGAAGTTGGGCGGGCCGGTCTCGTCGAGCGCCGAATCCGGGTTCCGGATGGTCGGCGCTTCGCGCACTTCGACACAGGCTGCCGGGCCGGTGATGATGCCGTTGAACAGATTATAGTCGGTGCCGCCGCGGAACATCGTGGCGTTGGACCCGACGTTGGTATTGTTGGCGATGAAGGTGAAGTTGGCGAAGCTGGGGCGCGAGCGCGGCCGCAGCGGATCGTTGCCGGAAGAATCGGCTTCGATGATCTGGTTCGATGCCGTCGTCAGCGCCCGCTGCTGCGCCAGCACGAACTGGTTGGCACCGCGATAGCCGTTGTCGGTGTCGATCGAATCATCGTCGTTGCCGGTCAGCACCAGATAGCGCGAGTTCACCCGGCCGCCGAACCATTCGATGCCGTCGTCCGAACTGTTGTGGACCTGCACATTCTCGAAGAAGGTGCCCGAGCCGACGCCGGCCAGCGTGATTCCGTTCAGCTCGTTGCCGGGCGTCACTTCGAAGCCGGGGTAGCGCACCTGGAGATAGCGGATGCGGCCCGAGTTGTCGGCCGGAAGCGCCCCGCCGTACAGGCCTTCGGTGCCTTCCACCCGGTTTTCGCAATCCACCGTCCCGCCGACGGCGCCGGACGCGAGGCAGCGGCTGATCGGCGCCCGGCCCAGGATCACAAAGCCGCCCCACTGCCCGATCGATGTCGCAGTGGACGTGCCCTCGACATTGGCGCGGCTGGTCATCACGATGGGCCGCGTCGACGTGCCCTCGGCGAAAATCTGCGAACCGCGCTCCACCAGCAGGAAGTCGGCGCCCGAGGAACCGAATACGACAACGCCGGGCTCGATGGTGAGGATGCCCTGCGTGCCGCCCGGCAGGGTGCCGGCCGCGCCGACATCGCGGCCGATACGGACCCCGCCCGACAGCGAATAGACGAGGTTGGGAACGTTCCTCAGCAGCAGGTTGCCGGTGACGACACCCGAAAGCTGGCAGTTCCGCAGCACCGTGCCGCCACCCGCCGTGATGGTGCCCACATTCGCAGTGCCCGTGGGGCAGTCCGCGGGGGTCGGCGTCGGCGTGGGGGTCGGGGTGGGCGTGGGCGTCGGGGTGGGCGTGGGGGTCGGGGCCGGGGGCACCACGATCACGCCGTCCCCGGGGGAGGCGACATCGTTGGCGCCGGAACAGGCGGCAAGCGCCACGGCCGACCCGAGCAGAAGCAGGGCGCGAAGATGTGACATGTTTTCCCCTTTGCGGAAGTGCGAATCTCGGGCCCGCGACCGGCGCTCTCGCCATCGCGGACGGCCACCCCCTAGACGGAGCCCATGTCAGTCCCGTTGCGGACAGTTGACGGATTCATTGCCCATTTGTGGCAATCAGGTTGCAAGGAGGGGCCCGCAGCCCGGAATTGTCGCTCAGCCTGCCAGTTCCGCGATCAGCGCCTCCTCGGCCATTCCGTGTACGCCTTCCCGCCCGATCTCCAGCAGCACCGGCACCGCCAGCGGGCTCACCCGGCCGAGGTGCCTTACCATCAGCTGCGTCTGCGCCCGGGCCAGCAGCACTTTCAGCCGCGCCATGTCCGTCAGCCTGGCGCTCGCCTCCGCCCAGGCCGCTTCCAGCAGCAAATGCCCGGGCTCGTGCCGGGTCAGCACGTCGTAGATCAGATCGGTGGAGACGGTCATCGCCTTGCCGCTCTTGCGCCGCCCCGGCTGCTGCCGTTCCACCAGCCCGGAGACGATGGCGACGTCGCGGAACGCGCGGCGCAGGAACGGAGTTGCCTTGATCCAGGCCTCGAGCTCCTCGGCGACGATATCGCCCGACAGCAGCGCTGCGGGATCGCGCACCGGCTCAAGCCCCCAGACGCCGAGCACATAGTCGGTCGCCACGAACCCCATCGGCTTCAGCCCGCGCCGTTCCATCCGCTGCGTCAGCAGCATGCCGAGCGACTGGTGCGCATTGCGCCCCTCGAAACCGTACAGGATCAGATGTTCGCGGCCCTCGCGCGGGAAGGTCTCCACCAGCAGCCGGTCGGCGGGCGGCAGCACCGACAGCGCCTGCTGCATTGCCAGCCAGTCGCGCACATCCTCGGGCATGCGCGCCCATTGGCCCGGGTCGGCGATCATCCGCCGCACGCGCTCGGCGAGGTTTGTCGACAGCGGCATGCGCCCGCCGACATAGGTCGGGACCGAGGGTTCCCCGCGCGACAGTTTCGTGAACAGGTCGGTCTCGCTGGAGCCGGTCAGCTCCAGCGTCTGGCCGGCAAACATGAAACTGTCGCCGACCCGAAGCTGGCTGGCGAACCACTCTTCGATGCTGCCCAGCGCCCGGCGCCTCCCCAGCCGCACCGTCATCGTCGGCGCCTCCACGATGACTCCGGCATTCAACCGGTGCTGCAGGGCGAGGCGCGGGTGGGTCAGCCGCCACTGCCCCGGCGGGCCCTCCACCAGCCGGCGATAGCGATCATAGACCGCCAGCGAATAGCCGCCCGTTGAAACGAACCGCAGCACCCGGTCGAACGCAGCCCGGGTCAGATCGGCATAGGGCGCGGCGCGGCGTACCTCCTCGAACAGCGCATCGGCCTCGAACGGCCCCGAGACCGCAACCCCCATCACATGCTGGGCCAGCACATCCAGCCCGCCGGGCCGGTGCGGCTCGGCATCCAGCTCGCCTTCGGCGACCGCGTCGAGCGCAGCCAGGCTCTCCAGATACTCGAAACGATTGCCGGGCACGATGACGGCGCGGCTCGCCTCGTCCAGCCGGTGGTTGGCACGCCCCACGCGCTGCAGCAGCCTTGCCGCCCCCTTGGGCGCCCCCATCTGCACGACGAGATCGACGTCGCCCCAGTCGATCCCGAGATCCAGACTGGAGGTCGCCACAACCGCGCGCAGCCGGCCCGACACCAGCGCCGCCTCGGCCCGCACCCGCGCCTCCGGGCTCAGCGAGCCGTGGTGAATCCCGATCGGCAAGGCGTGGTCGTTCTCGGCCCAGAGGTCGCGAAACACCAGCTCGGCGATGGCGCGGGTGTTCACGAACACGATCGCCTGCCGCGCGCCCTCGATCAGCTTCACCACTTCCCTCGCTGCATGGCGGCCATTGTGCCCGCTCCAGGGAATGCGCCCGTCCGGCACCAGCAGGCTGATATCCGGGGCGACCGCGGCCACCCCCTTCACGATCTCCACCCGCTCGCCGGGCGCCAGCCAGTGCGCCATCGCCGGGGGATCGGCGATCGTCGCCGACAGGCCCACCATGCGGAGCGCCGGGTTTAACGCCCGGATGCGTGCCGCCGCCAGCGCCAGCAGGTCGCCTCGCTTGGTGGTGGCGAAGGCGTGGATCTCGTCGACGATCAGCGTCTCGACCGTCGCCAGCAGCCCCGCCGCTTCGGGCCAGGTCAACAGCAGGCTGAGGCTTTCGGGCGTGGTCAACAGGATGTCCGGCGGGTCCGACCGCTGGCGGCGTTTCGCATCCGACGACGTGTCCCCGGTCCGCATCTCGACCTTCAGGTCGAGCCCGGCCTCACGGATCGGAAGCATCAAATTGCGCTCCACATCGGCCGCCAGCGCCTTCAGCGGCGAGACATAGATCGCCCGCAGCGATCGGCTCGGCCCGGTCGGGCCTCGCAGATCGGCCAGCACCGGCAAGAACCCGGCCAGCGTCTTGCCGGCCCCGGTTGCGGCCACCAGCAGCGCATGATGCCCGGCGCGCGCGGCCGCCAGCATCGCCAGCTGGTGCGGCCGCACCGCCCAGCCCCGGCCGGCGAACCAGTCGAGCAGCGGTTGGGGCAGGGACATGGGATCGGCCATGTGCCTTCCCTGCCTCTTGCGGCGGCGAAATCAAGCTGCGGCGGTGGCTTTCCCGGAGTCGGGCAGGCGGTACAGCTTCGGCCCCATGCCCGCCTCGGCTGCGATCAACGCACGGTTCGGGCTGCGCGGCAGCAGGGCCAGCGCAACGAGCCCGCCCGGTGCCGCCGCCAGCAGTGCGTCGACTTCGTGCGACAGCGCCAGCAGGCGAGCCAGCGGTGCGGCGCCCGGCTGCGGCGTGCCGAGCCGAACCTCCTCCATCGCCAGCTCCAGCCGGGCCAGATCGAGCAACGCCGCCGCCGCATCGCCGGCGGCCGCCGACAACAGCCCGGGTTCGGCGGCGAGAAAATCGAGGAAGCGCTGCGTCTCGATCACGAAGCGCAGCTCATGAACGGGGTTCCGGGCCCAATAGGCATCCACTAACTCGCGCAGGTGGGGCTTCAGCGCCGCCAGGCTGAGCGGGACGATGCTGTTAAGCGCCGCGATCCGGGTCACCCGGTACATCGAGCATTGCGCGTCCATGCCGCGCTGCCCGGCCGCCTCGGCCAGCCGCCGACGCTCCCGTTCGGTCAGCGCATAGCCCTCCAGCGCCGCCGGATTGCGGCGCACCGCCAGGCACAGCGCCGGCGAACCCGCAAGGTCGGCGAAGGCACGCTGGAACGCCGCCAGGCTCATGGTCGGCGCACGGCCTTCACCGCCCGCGCCCGAGCCACCACCTCGGCGATCCCGTCGAAGCCCAGCTGCGGCAAATAGCTGTCGTGGAACTCGAAGGTGATGGCGCGCAGGTTGGGCGCGCGCGGCGCAAGGTCGGCGAGCAGGTCCCATACCGGCTCGGGCGGGGCCCCGCTGTGCGCATCGGCCCACATGCCGGCCAGCTCGGCACCGTTGGCCAGATGCACCTCAACGACATTGGCCAGATCCAGCCGGTCCAGGAAGGCGTGCGCGTCGAAGCCGTGGTTGACGGCATTGCAGTATAGATTGTGCAGGTCCAGGAGCAGCCCGCCGCCGCTGGCCTCGCAGTACCGGTTCAGGAACTCGGCCTCGTCCATATCGCTGTCGTCGAACCTGACGAACGCGGCGCTGTTTTCCAGCAGGAGCGGGGCGCCGGTCGCCGCCATCACGTGCCGCGCCCGGCCCACCACCAGCTCCAGCACTTCCTGGTCGAACGGCGCCGTCAGCGCGAGCCCGGCCGCCGCCGGCCCGGCATCGGGGGCGATCGCCACGAACGCCAGATGCTCGCTCAGCCAGGGGCAGCCCCAGCGCCGGCGCCACGCCGCCATTTGCGCCACATAGCCGGCGTCGGTCGGGATCGCGCTCGCCATCGACAGGCCGATATGGTGCGCCACCTGCGGCAGCCGGGCCTCGACCAGCAGGTCGGTCCAGGCCGCGATATCCTCGAACCGGGGGCCCGAAGGATCCTGATCGGCGCCATGGTCCTGCCAGAACATGTCGGGGGTAACCGCGACATAGTCGATCGCGCCCGGCGTGAGGACAAACTCACGGCACGCCAGGTTCGCCATCAGGCCGACGCCCAGCCAGGGCGCCAACGCGGCGGGATCGCGCGACAGCATCGCCGAAGCCGCGCCGGCGGGCGCTCAGCGGCCGATGCGGACGTTGATCACCGGGTCGAACTGTTCGCGGATATCGAACGGATGGCCGGACAGGCAGGGCAGGCAACCGCGCGGCAGCTTCGCCAGCACCCCTTCGTCGATCTTGGAGAGCGCCTTGAACACGTCGACGAGGCGCGCGCCCTGCGGAACCATGATCTGCACCGCGCCCGTCTTCTTGTTGAATGCCATGGTGGCTTCACCCGAGACTGCCACCGCAGTTGCACCGGCCTTGGCTTTGGTCGCCATCTGCCCCACTCCTTCGAAACGGCGCCTTGCCGGCGCCGTTAACCATGCTGCGCCCGGTGCCGGTGTGAGTCAATATGTCGCAGCCGTGACAGCAGCCGGGTCAGCTTTCGCCGGGCGGCCCCAGCCCCTTCACCAGCGTCTTCGGCGCAATCGCCCGGTAACTTTCGTCGATCCAGCCCGGCAGCAGGTCGCAGTCGAAAACGGTATCGGGAAGCAGGTGGCAGGTCACCCATCCGGACTTGCCGAGCCCGTAGCGGCTGGGCGTGCAGCAATCGAACATGAGGGCAAACTCGTGCGAGGCCGGCAACTTGACGCCCAGGCTCAGCCCGCCTTCCCAATTCGAGAGGAACAGGAAGATCTTCTTCCTCACCTTCACCACCCGCTGGCCCCAGGGGAACTCCTCGACCGCGTCGGGATAGCCGAGCGCCACCGTGCGCAGCCGGCCTCCCAGCGGGTCGAGGTCGATCATTCCGCCGCCTGCAGCTCGGCCACTTCCGACAGCGGATGCGCCAGCCGGCCCAACATCTCCTTGGGGCAAACCTGCCACATGTTGGCCATCGTCCGCTCCCAGTCGGCCAGCAGCCCCTCGGCCCAGCGGCTCCCCGTCTCGGAGACATGGCGTTCCACCAGCGCCTTCAGCACGCCTTCCCAGTGCGCGCTGGAAACGCGCTGCCACACCACCGCATCCGCGTTCACCTTGCGTTCGAACGTGCCGCCCGTATCGAGCACGAACGCCATCCCGCCCGTCATCCCGGCGGCGAAATTGTCGCCCACGCCGTTCAGGATCACCGCGACGCCCCCCGTCATATATTCGCAGCCATTGGCGCCGCAGCCCTCGATCACCGTGGTCGCGCCCGAGTTGCGCACGGCAAAGCGCTCGCCCGCCTGCCCCGCCGCAAACAACTCGCCCGAGGTCGCGCCATAAAGACAGGTGTTGCCGATGATGGCATTCTCCTGCGTTTCCAGCGGCGACGACACCATCGGCCGCACCGCGATGGTCGCCCCCGAAAGCCCCTTGCCGACATAGTCGTTGGCGTCGCCGAACACTTCCAGCTTCACGCCCTGCACGGCAAAGGCGCCGAGCGACTGCCCGGCCGATCCGCGCAGCCGGATATGGACATGCCCCGGCGCCAGCCCCGCCATGCCATATTGCCGGGTGATCATCGCCGACAGCCGCGTGCCGACCGCCCGGTGGGTGTTGCGCACCGAATAGGTCAGCTGCATCTTCTCGCCGCGCTCGAACACGGCCGCCGCGTCCTTCAGGATATCGGCGTCCAGGCTGTCGGGCACGGGGTTGCGCGCCGCATCCTTGGCCGACCGGCGCATCTCGTCGGGCGCGTCCACCTTGGCCAGGATCGGGTTCAGGTCCAGGTCGTCCAGATGCTCGGCGCCGCGGCTCACCTGGCGCAGCAGCTCGGTGCGGCCGATGATCTCGTCCAGCGAGCCGACCCCCAGCTTCGCCAGCAGGTCGCGCACTTCCTCGGCAATGAAGGTCATCAGGTTGATCACCTTCTCCGGCGATCCGCCGAACTTCGCCCGCAGTGCATCGTCCTGCGTGCACACCCCCACCGGGCAGGTGTTGCTATGGCACTGCCGCACCATGATGCAGCCCATGGCGACCAGGCTCAGCGTGCCGATGCCGAACTCCTCCGCCCCCAGGATCGCAGCGATCACCACGTCGCGGCCGGTTTTCAGGCCGCCGTCGGTGCGCAGCTTCACCCGGTGCCTCAGCCCGTTCAGCGTCAGCACCTGATTCACTTCGGATAGCCCCATCTCCCAGGGCGTACCGGCAAACTTGATGCTGGTCTGGGGGGATGCACCGGTGCCGCCGACATTGCCCGACACCAGGATCACGTCGGCATGCGCCTTGGCGACTCCGGCCGCCACCGTGCCGATGCCGGCCGACGACACCAGTTTCACGCAGACCTTGGCGTTGGGGTTGATCTGCTTCAGGTCGTAGATCAGCTGCGCCAGATCCTCGATCGAATAGATGTCGTGGTGCGGCGGCGGCGAGATCAGGGTCACGCCCGGTGTGGCGTGGCGCAGCCGCGCGATCATCTCCGTCACCTTGAAGCCGGGCAGCTGCCCGCCCTCGCCGGGCTTCGCCCCTTGCGCCACCTTGATCTCGATCTCGGTGCAGGCGTTCAGATATTCCGCCGTCACCCCGAACCGCCCGCTGGCGATCTGCTTTATGGTGGAATTGGCGTTGTCACCATTGGCATAGGGTTTGAACCGGGCCGGATCCTCGCCGCCTTCGCCCGATACCGCCTTGGCGCCGATCCGGTTCATCGCGATCGCCAGCGTCTCGTGCGCCTCCGGGCTCAGCGCGCCGAGCGACATGCCGGGCGTCACGAAGCGCTTGCGGATCTCCGAAATGCTCTCGACGTCTTCGGGGCCCAGCGGCTGGGCGGCGTAGTTGAACTCCAGCAGATCGCGCAGGTAAATCGGCGGCAGCCGCCGCACGCCTTCGCTGAACCGGCGATACTGGCTGTAGCTGTCGTTCGCGACCGCTTCCTGCAGCGTGTGGATCAGGCCCGCTTG
This sequence comes from Sandaracinobacter sp., assembly GCA_031425455.1. Taxonomy (GTDB): domain Bacteria; phylum Pseudomonadota; class Alphaproteobacteria; order Sphingomonadales; family Sphingomonadaceae; genus Sandaracinobacteroides. The sequence continues at coordinate 11,361 of JANPJJ010000023.1, forward strand.
CCAGGCATGGGGCTCGCCACCGAATCGGTAGCGATAGAGACCGCCCACCGGCAGCGCGCTGGCCGCTTCGTCGAACGCACGCTCGTGCCGCTCGCTGGCGGAAAGGAACAGCGAGTAATAGCCCTCGCCCGAGATCTTGGCCGGCATGCCGGGGAAGAAATCCGCCACCAGCGCGCGCGACAGGCCGACCGCCTCGAAATTATAGCCGCCGCGATAGCTGGAGATGACCGCGATCCCCATCTTCGACATGATCTTCAACAGCCCGTCGTCGACAGCCTTGCGATAGCGTTTCAGGCACTCGGCCAGCGGCCGGTCCCCGAACAGCCCGCGGGCATGGCGGTCGGCGATCGAGGCTTCGGCAAGCCAGGCATTCACGGTGGTCGCGCCCACCCCCACCAGCACCGCGACATAATGCGTGTCCAGGCACTCGGCCGAGCGCACATTGATGCTGGCGAAGGTCCTGAGGCCCCGGCGGACGAGATGCGTATGCACGCCGGCCGCCGCCAAAATCATGGTGACGGCGCAGCGCGTTGCCGACTGCTGCTCGTCGGTCAGGAACAGCTGGGACTTGCCCTCGCGCACCGCCGCTTCCGCCTCGCTGCGGATGCGCGCGATCGCCGCCTTCAGCCCGTCGGGTCCCTCGGCGATGTCGAAGGTGCAGTCGATCTCGGCTGCCTGCGCGCCGAAATGCTCTTTCAGCTGCTGCCACTGGCCGCTGGTGAGGAGCGGGCTTTCCAGCACCATCACGCCGGATTGCGGCTCGTCGCGATCCAGGATGTTGCCATGGTTGCCGAAGCGAGTCTTCAGGCTCATCACCCGCGATTCGCGCAAGCTGTCGATCGGCGGGTTTGTCACCTGGCTGAAATTCTGCCGGAAGAAGTGGCTCATGCAGCGCGCGTTGGCCGAAATCACCGCAAGCGGCGTGTCGTCCCCCATCGAGCCGACCGCTTCCTTCGCGTCCTCCACCATCGGGGCGAGGATCAGCTCCATATCCTCCATCGTATGGCCGGCCGCGATCTGCAGCCGGCGCAGCGCCGCCCCGGTCGCGGGTGCAGGTGCCGCCTTCGGCGCCGGCAGGTCCGCCAGCGTCGAAAAGTCCCCGGCCCAGTCGGCATAGGGCTGGCTCGCGGCGATCGCATCCTTCAGCTCGCGGTCGTGATACAGCCGGCCCTCGGCCAGATCGACCCCGATCATCGCGCCCGGCCCCAGCCGGCCCTTGGCGACGATCCGATCCTCGTTCAGCACGATCATGCCGGTTTCCGAGCCGACCACGAGCAGCCCGTCCGACGTCTCGGTATAGCGCATCGGGCGGAGCGCGTTGCGGTCCATCCCCGCCACCACCCAGCGCCCGTCGGTCATGGCAAGCGCGGCCGGCCCGTCCCAGGGCTCCATCACGCTGGCGAAATAGGCGTACATCGACTTGTGGGCGGGCGGCATGTCGGCGTCATTCGCCCAGGCCTCCGGCACCAGCATGGTCTTGGCGGTGGGGGCATCGCGGCCCGACCGCACGATCGCCTCGAACACCGCGTCCAGCGCCGCCGTATCCGACGATCCCGCCGGGATCAGCGGCTTGATATCCTCGGAATAGGCGCCGAACGCGGTCGCCGCCATCTTGATCTCGTGGCTCTTCATCCAGTTGGAATTGCCGCGGATGGTGTTGATCTCGCCGTTGTGGGCCAGGCAGCGGAACGGCTGCGCCAGCCACCACTGCGGGAAGGTATTGGTGGAATAGCGCTGGTGATAGATGGCAAAGCGGCTTTCGAACCGCGCATCCATGAGGTCCGGATAGAAAACCGACAAGCTCTCGGCCAGGAACAGGCCCTTGTAGATGATCGAGCGGCAGCTCAGCGAGCAGATGTAGAAGCCCTGGATCTGCGCTTCGATCACCTTCTTCTCGATCCGCCGGCGCAGGATATAAAGGTCCTTCTCGAACGCCTCACGGCTGTCCGCGCCGGTATCGGCGGGCCCCGCGATCATGATCTGCTCAATGTCGGGCCGAAGCCGCGCCGCCTTCTCGCCGATCACCGACACGTCGACCGGCACCTGGCGCCAGCCATAGATGAAGTGGCCGAACGCAATGATCTCGCTCTCGACGATGGTGCGGCAGCTTTCCTGCGCGGCAAGATCGGTGCGCGGCAGGAAGATCATGCCGACGCCCAGCAGGTTCGGCTTCGGCGTCTGCCCGGCGCGCTCGATCCCCTCGTGGAAGAAGGCGACCGGCAGATCCAGGTGGATACCCGCGCCGTCCCCGGTCTTGCCGTCGGCATCAACAGCGCCGCGATGCCAAACCGCCTTCAACGCCTCGATCCCGGCCTCCACCACCCGGCGCGAGGGACGGCCATCGATGGCCGCCACCAGCCCGACTCCGCACGCATCCGATTCCATCTCGGGCCGGTACATCCCGTCCCGGGCAAGACGTTCGCGCTGGTCGGGGATCGGTGTCATGCGATTGGCCTCGTCTCGAGATGGCGGATCACGGCGGTTGCGGTCTGTCGCAGCACCCCGGCTGCCCGGCAGGCCTCGGCAAGACGGTCGAACTGCTCGTCCCGACCGACCGGATATTCATGGGCCAGCCGGTTGCGCAGGCGCACGATCGTCATCCACGCCTCGGCATCGTCCACCAGGCCCCGCTTCTCCATCCGGTTGGCGATGTCGCGGTTGTAAAGCTCCGACGTGTCCACGCCATCGGCGCGCAAGAGCGTGCGGAACAGCCGCATCAGCACATCCTCCAGCTGCTCCACGCGCTTCAGAAGCGCGGTCGATGCCGTTCGCTCGAGGGCGCCCATCGTGGCCATGGCATCCGCGTCAGCCGGCAACGCCCCCATCAGATCCAGCGCCTCGCCGAGCCCGATGACGAGCGCGTGCGTCCGGGCCAGCAGCGCTCGCGCAATCTCGCCCTCCGGGCTCACAGCCGAACCCCGTCCCGAAGCGCGATGCGAGCGAAAGGCCCCGGCGTTTGCCCACGCTCGGTGAAGATCTTGTCGATGCGCTGGCGATCCAGCGTCTGGAACAGCAGCTCCTCGAACTGCTCCACGGCCCCATCGCACGCGGCGCCGGGCGCGACCTCGAAATGCAGGTCGATGTCGCCGCCGCGCCCCGTCGGCCGCGCCCGGCTGCCGAACAGGTGGACGACCACATCCGCGCCGAATGCGGCGCGCGCCGCCGCCAGGATGGCGTCGGCTTCGGCAGCCCGCAGCCGGACCGCGGGCGAGGCAAGGTCCGCCGTCGACATCATCTGCCCGTCGACATCATTTGCCCGGGGGCGCCGGCATGATCTTACGCAGTTCGGCCTGGATCTTGGGCGCCAGTGCCTTCTGCGCCGCCTGCAGCCGCGGCCCGACCTTGGCCGCTACCGCGCGGTTCACTTCCTGCGCGATCTGCGGCTGGGTGCGAAGCAGCTTCGAGCCCGCCGGCGTGCGATAGAAGGCAGCGATCGCCTTCAGCTCCTCGGCGGTGAAAGCCCGGGCATAGGCCGAGATCGCCGTCTGGCGCGACAGCGTCTGCGATTCCTGCATCAGCGGCCCCAGCGCGTCCGCCTGCATGCCGCCCATCCGGGCGACCGCGGCGTTGAACGAGGGCTGGTTCTTCGCCGCTTCGGTGCGGAAGGCGGCGTTGTTCTGCAGCATCGCCCGTACCATCTGGCCCTCGCGCACCGCCTTCACTTCGGCGGCGAGGCCGGCGCGGCTGCGGTCGGGCGGCGTCACCATATCGACAAGGGCGGTGGCCGCCGCCGTGGCCTCGGGGGTTTGCGCCGCGACCGGCGCTGCCAGCATCAGGGCGGGGATCAGGATCGGGAGAAGAGGTGCACGCATCAGGCTGCCTTTCTGGGCTGTTGCACGGCCTGCTCCCGGAGCCAGGCGTGCATGGCGTCTGCCACGTCGCGCCCTTCCCGGATCGCCCAGACCACAAGGCTGGCGCCGCGGACGATGTCCCCCGCAGCAAACACGCCGGCCAGGCTGGTGGCAAGGGTCGCGGGCTCGGCCCGAAGCGTTCCCCAGCGAGTCGTCGCAAGTTCCGGGGCCTGGAACGCAGCGCGCAGGTCCTCCGGATCGAACCCGAGCGCCTCGATCACCAGGTCGGCGGGCAGCAGGAAGTCGCTCGCCGGCTCGGGCTCGGGCGAGCGCCGCCCGCTGGCATCCATCGCCCCCAGCCGCATCCGGCTCGCCGCAACCGACGCCACATGGCCGCCCGGGCCCGGCTGGAACGCGGTGGGCGCCGCCAGCCACTCGAACGTCACGCCTTCCTCCTCGGCATGCTGCACCTCGCGCTTGGACCCCGGCATGTTGGCCCGATCCCGGCGGTACAGGCAGGTCACCGACCGGGCGCCCTGGCGAACCGCCGTCCGCACGCAATCCATCGCGGTGTCACCCCCGCCAACCACGACCACATCGCGGCCGGCTGCATTCAGCACGCCGGTATCGAACGCCGGCACCTCGTCGCCGAAGCCCTTGCGGTTCGACGCCACGAGATAATCGAGCGCCCGGACCACGCCGGGAAGATCCGCCCCCGACAGCCCGGTCTCGCGGGCCTTGTACACGCCGGTTGCCAGCAACAGCGCATCATGCCGGGCGCGAAGCTCGGCAAAGTCGATACCGCGGCCCACCTCGGTGTTCAGATGCAGGCGCACGCCACCCGCCAGCAGCCGCTCCACCCGGCGCGCCACCACATGCTTCTCCAGCTTGAACCCGGGGATGCCATAGGTCAGCAGCCCGCCGGCGCGGTCGTGCCGATCATAGACATGCACATCATAGCCGCGCACCCGAAGCAGCTCGGCGGCCGTCAGCCCGGCCGGCCCGGCGCCGACAATCCCGACCGACTGCCCCGAACGATCGGCGACGGGCACCAGCGGCTCGACCCACCCCTCGGCCCAGGCCGTGTCGGTGATGAACTTCTCGACCGAGCCGATGGTGACTGCACCATGGCCCGACTGCTCGATCACGCAATTGCCCTCGCACAGCCGGTCCTGCGGGCAGATGCGGCCGCAGATCTCGGGCATGGTCGAAGTCGCGTTCGACAGTTCATAGGCCTCCCGCAGCCGGCCTTCCGCCGCCAGCTTAAGCCAGTCCGGGATATGGTTCTGCAATGGGCAATGCACCTGGCAGAACGGCACGCCGCATTGCGAGCAGCGCGACGCCTGCTCCTCGGCCTTCGCCAGCAGGAAACCGGGGCTGATTTCGGCGAAGTCGTTCGCCCGGGCATCGGCAGCCCGCTTGGCCGGAAACGCCTGGTCGACAGCTATGAAGCTCAACATGCGCGAAGTTGCCACCTACTGCCCCCGACGATGATTCGGCGTGCCCTTACCATCGAAAAGCTTGGCGATCCAGTCATTAGGGCAGCTCTACTGACCCAAGATCGCTGACACGCCTTGAAATCAATGTCGTACGTGAGGGCGAAGCTGGCAAATAGTTCCGTTACGAGACTATCTCGATAGAAGCCATACCAGCGCCACGCTGCCGAGCCCGATCCTGTACCAGGCAAAGGGGGCGAAGCCGTGCCGCGCCACGAACCCGACCAGCCAGCGCACCACCAGCAAGGCCGACAGGAACGCCGTGGTGAAGCCGATCGCGATCAGCCCCAGGTCGTCGGCCGTCAGCAGGTCGCGCTCCTTGTAGAGCGCATAGACAGTCGCCGCCGCCATGGTCGGCACCGCCAGGAAGAAGCTGAACTCGGCCGCCGTCTGGCGGTCCAGCCCCCTCAGCAGCCCGCCCATGATGGTTGCGCCGGATCGCGACACGCCGGGCACCATCGCCAGGCACTGCACCACGCCGACGATCGCCGCCGTCCGCCACGGCATCGTCTCGACGCTGCCCTCGGCCCGGGGCGTCACCAGCCGCTCGATCAGGAGGATGGCGACCCCGCCTGCAATCAGGGCGACCGCCACGGTCATCGGGCTTTCCAGCAGCGCGCGGATGGCCGAATAGGCGAACAGGCCGACCACCAGCGCCGGCAGGAAGCCCAGCAGGATGTTGCGGGTGAAGGCGATCGCGCCCGGCTCCCGTGCCAAAAGCCCGGCCGCCACGCCCCAGAACCGCTGGCGATAGGCGACCAGCACCGCCAGGATCGCCCCCATCTGGATTGCGATCTTGAACGCCACCGACCCTTCGCCGGTGAAGCCGATCAGCTCAGAGGCGAGGATGAGGTGCCCCGTGGAGGACACCGGCAGAAACTCGGTCAGGCCCTCGAGCAGGCCCAGCAGAACGGCCTGCCAGAGGGAAGCATCGGTGGTCACTGGCCGGCGAACCGCCCGCCGGTCCGGAACCGCGCCAGCCAGGTCGGCGCGACGGTGCCGATGGGCGTCGGATCGATGCCCAGCGCTGCCAGCCCGGGAAGCTCGCCGGACGCCACATTGTCGCGTTTCAGCATCAGATACTGGTCTTTCGTGAGCGGCGCGCCGGGCAGGAACCCGGCGCCGGCCAGCAGCCGGGCGCCGACATCGGGCAGGTCGACCAGCGGCTTCGACTGCCCGGTCTCGCGCGCGATGAACGCCATGATCTGCCGCATGCTCATCACTTCGGGGCCGCCCAGCTCCCACACGCCACCCTGCTGGCCGGCGAGCAGCCTCTCGACAACGGCCAGCACGGCCGCTGCCACATCGCCGACATAGACCGGCTGGAACCGGGTTTGGGGCGCGATCACCGGGATCACCGGGGCCGCCGAGATCAGCCCGGCAAAGCGGTTGGTGAAGCCGTCGTCGGCGCCGAACACCAGGCTGGGCCGGACGATGGCCGCCGCCGGAAATGCAGCCCGAACGGCAGCCTCGCCCTCGCCCTTGGTCCGCCCATAGGCGGACGCACTGGCGGGATCCGCCCCGATCGCGGACATATGGACATAGGCACGCACGCCCTGCCGCGCCGCTGCTGCCGCCGCGGCGCCGGCCCCGCGCGCCTGCACCTCGGCAAAGCCCTGGCCCGACTTCTCGTCCAGGATGCCCACCAGGTTGATCGCAGCATCGGCCCCGGCAAGTCCCGCCAAAAGGCTGGAGGGCACCCGCACATCGCCGCGAACGGCGGCGATCTGCCCCACGTCGCCCAGCGGCCGAAGCCGCTCGGCATGGGCCGGATTGCGGCAGACGATCCGCACCCGCCAGCCGGCCCGGGCGTAGCTTTCGGTCAGCGCCCGGCCGATAAAGCCGGCGCCGCCCACCAAGGCGACAAGCCCGGGGGAAGCCGACGATTGCATGGGGATGTTCATGGCGCCGCCTCTAGCGGGACTTCCCCCCGGTTGACAATCAGCCCGCAGTTGACATTCGGCCCCCGCCCCCATAACGACCCGCGCTCCGACAGCACCTGCCCAGGTGGCGGAATTGGTAGACGCGCTGGCTTCAGGTGCCAGTGGCCGCAAGGCCGTGAAGGTTCGAGTCCTTTCCTGGGCACCACGCCGAAGCGGCCGACGATTTTTGCGAAGGAAAAACTCGCGAGTCCGCGAAGGCGCGGCCGGCCTGCGGCAAGACGGCGAAGCCGATTGCCGACAGGACCGACGAGCGGGCTTTGCCCGCAACCTTCCTTCCTGCCTTTCCCGCGAAGCGGACTCGGCGGCTATGCCGCCAGCCGCATTGTTCCACGTGGAACAACCGATATGGTTTCCCGGACTCCCCAAATTGTTCCACGTGGAACAAACGCCTATAGCTGTTTGATAGCATCGGCTTAAGACCAACCCAATAACGCAATGACGCGTGGAACAAGCCAAATCCGCCCGCAAAACGCCGTCTCTCGCGTTCTGCCGCCCTCATCGCCTCCACAATCTCCACCGTCCGCAGACTGACGGTCACGACCTTCGCACGGATCGGGGGCGCGCGGGCGCGCGCGTTATCGAAACAGCCTGTTGTAGGACAGCGATTTTTCCGGGCTGGCGAACGCGCATCCTCCCGGCGTGGCGCAGGGGAAGCGTGTAGGACAGGCGCCTCAATACTGCCCGGCGATGCTGCCTTCGATCAGGGCGATATCGTCCGGCGAGAGGTCGAACAGGCGGTAGGTGCGGTCGTTGATCTCGGCTTCGGTGTCGGCGATGCGGGTGGCGAGCGTGGCGGCTTCGGCGCGCTTTTCAGTTAGATAGCGATCCCATGCATCGCGCTCGTTCACCGGAATGTCGGTTTTGCAGCGTTTCTGGATGAGGGTGCGGAGTGCGGGAAAGTCGAGCGCGGGCCAGCTTTCAAAGGCGGATATTGTAAGAATTGCGGGGTTAATGTCGGC
>JANPJJ010000024.1:0-25002 GCA_031425455.1 Sandaracinobacter sp.
ATGCGGTGACGTTCGCCGCCGGCCTCGCCGCGCAGGGCTACCGCCCGTTCGCGACCATCTATTCCACCTTTTTGCAGCGCGCCTACGACCAGGTCGTGCACGATGTCGCGATCCAGAACCTGCCGGTCCGTTTTGCCATGGACCGCGCCGGCCTGGTGGGGGCGGACGGCTGCACCCACGCCGGCGCGTTCGACATCAACTATCTGGCGTCGTTGCCCAATTTCGTGGTGATGTCGGCCGCCGACGAAGTGGAACTGGTGCACATGGTGCACACCGCCGCCTGCCACGACAGCGGGCCGATCGCGCTGCGCTATCCGCGCGGCGAGGGCATCGGGCTGCCGCTGCCCGAACTTCCCGAGCGGCTGGAGATCGGCAAGGGCCGGATCTTGCGCGAAGGCAAGAAGGTCGCGATCCTGTCGCTCGGCACCCGCCTTCACGAGGCGCTGAAGGCCGCCGACGAGCTGGACGCCAAGGGGCTGAGCACGACGGTTGCCGACATGCGCTTTGCAAAGCCGCTGGACGAGGCGCTGATCCGCCGGCTGTGCGCCAGCCACGAGGTGGTGCTGACGATCGAGGAAGGTTCGATCGGCGGCTTCGGCGCCCATGTGCTGACGCTGGCGAGCGACGAGGGGCTGACCGACAATGGCCTCCGAATTCGCACGATGCGCCTGCCCGACCTGTTCCAGGACCATGAGAATCCGGTGAAGCAATATGCCGAAGCCGGGCTTGATGCGGCGGGGATCGTAAAGACGGTGCTGACAGCGCTGAGGCACAACAGCGTGGAGGTGAGTGAGGGGGCGCGGGCGTGAGGCCGGCGCTTGTCGAGCCGGCTCATTCCGGATATACGGTTGTTTCCTGTATATCCAAGGTAGCTCGTCATGCAGGTCGCCCGCTGGGGCAACAGCCTCGCCGTTCGCATTCCTGCCGCTGTGGCGAAGGAAATGCATCTGAAAGAGGGTGATGTGGTGAACATCATCAAGGCGAGCGCCGACACCCTTGCGCTGGAAGACAATCCATTTGCTTGACGAGAAAATGCCGACACACCCTCAAGCCCTATGCCCGTGCGGCTTGGCATGACCATGCGTCCGGCAGAAGCGCTCGTCGAGTTCCGCGATCCGCGCGTCGCCGTCGGGAAGCTGCCGTAGGAGGGGGTCGAGCTTTGCTTCCATGCGGTCGTTGTTTTCCTTGCTGGCGGGCGAGCCGATGTAGAGGAAGTAGGCCAGCCCGACCACTTGCCAGATGAACTGCAGGAACTCCGACTGCCAGTTCTCGAACGTGTCGCGAAGCATTTCGTTCACATAGGCACTGGTCGCGGGCGCCTGCCCATGCTGCAGGCTTTCCTCCGCAAAGGTGCGCCAGCCGAACCACCAGTGCAGGGCGAGCGACACCAGGAAAAAACCTAGCGTAAGCCAGCCATAGGCGTATTTCTTGCACATGGTTCCAGCCTTTCCCTGCTTTAAACAGGCTTTGCCTTGTTGCTGTTCTCGGCTGGGCACATGGCCAAGTTGAGGGCCGACCACCTGCTGGTGGAACGCGGCCTCGCCGAGAGCCGGACCCGGGCGCAGGCGCTGATCATGGCGGGGCTGGTGTTCGCAGGAACACGCAAGTTGGCCAAGGCCGGTGAGATGCTGGCAGCCGACGCCGTGCTCGACGTGCGCGGGCGGGATCATCCCTGGGTGTCGCGTGGTGGGGTGAAGCTGGCGCACGGGCTGCAGCATTTCGGTATCGGGGTGGCGGGCGCGGTGGCGCTGGATGTCGGGTCCTCGACCGGGGGCTTTACCGATGTGCTGCTGTCCGGCGGCGCGGCCAGGATCTATGCGGTGGATGTCGGCACCAACCAGCTTGCCTGGAAGCTGCGGCAGGACCCGCGCGTTATCGTGCTGGAGCAGACCAATGCCAGGGCGCTGACCGACGCGCAGATCCCCGAGCCGGTCGACATCATCGTTTGCGATGCCAGCTTCATTTCGCTGGCCAAGGTGCTGGAGGTGCCGCTGGGGTTTGCCCGCACGGCCGCGCATCTGGTGGCGCTGGTGAAGCCGCAGTTCGAGGCCGGGCGCGACGAAGTGGGAAAAGGCGGCGTGGTGCGCGATGCGTCCGTGCATGCGCGGGTGTGCGAGGCTGCGGCTGCGTGGGTCGAGGGGCGCGGGTGGCGGGTGCTGGGCGTGACGCCGTCGCCGATCACCGGGCCGGAGGGGAATGTGGAATTTCTGCTGGCTGCACAAAAGCAAGGGGCGGCGAAGTTGCCTCCGCCGCCCCGAAACTCGGATGCGCAATCGCCTTAGGCGGCAATCGACTTTTTGACCGAATCGGTGGCAATTGCCATCCGGTTGGACAGCGGCTGCACGACTTCGCCGGCCAGCTTCATCCAGGTTTCCGACAGCTGCGACCAGCCGGCGACGGCCTTGTCGAACTGCGCCTTGGCATAGTCGTTCTGGAACTGCATCAGCTCGTTCGGGCTCTTCACCGCGGTCATCGACTTCAGCGCGACCTGGGCTTCTTCCATCGACTGCTTGGAGGTTGCGACGAAATGCGTGGTCAGCGCTTCGGCAGCAGCCGAGGCGGCCTTGGCCGATTCGATCATCGCTTCGACGTTGCCCTTAGCGAATTCGGTCATTTCAGTCATCGACTTCATGTTCTTCTCCATCATTTCACGAACCTTCTCGTTCATTTGTTCGAAGCCGGCCTGGGCCTGGGCCACCGCGTCTGCGGTTGCCTTTTCCATCGCGGGGCCCCCTTTCATGGCAGAGCCAGCGGCTTCCATCGACTTGCTGATCGTCTGGGTGTTCATTCTTGCTTCCTTCGGAACGGGGGCAGCGGAAACCGCCTGCCTGGTCGGTGCAACACGGGTCGTCTTCGAAGCAACGATCGCTGGACGGGCCTGCACGATCGTCAGCGCGGGCTTGGGCGCCGGTGTCGCCGCAGCACGAGCCTTCGTCGATTTCGCAGTACGCACCGCCGCCGGCTTCGCCCCGGCAGAACCTTGCTCAACCGGCTTCAGAGGCGCCGAGGCAGCAGCCTGGGGCTTCGCGCGAACAGTCTTGGTCTTTGCCATCTGACAACAACTCCGTCTTTATGCTGCACTGCACAATAACCACTTCGGTCGCCGGTTTCAAGAGCCAAAATGGTGCAGTGCAGCAAAGACGGATTTTCAGTGTGCGGGAGCAACCCGCTCCACGCCGGACAACGCCAGCTGTGCGTCGATCGCTGCCGTCAGCCGGTCCAGCGCCTGCTGGTCGTGCGCTTCGGCCCGCGCCACCAGCACATCCTGCGTGTTGGACGCGCGCAGCAGCCACCAGCCGTCGGGTGTGTTCACGCGCGCTCCGTCGGTGTCGTTCACAGTGGCGCCGTCCGCCTTCAGCCGTGCCAGCACTTCGGCGACCACCTGGAACTTGCGGGCTTCCGAGCAGGGAAAGCGAAGCTCGGGTGTGTTCACCACGGCGGGCATCGCGCTTTTCAGCTTGGTCAGCGATCCGCCCAACTCGCCGACCGCCTCGATCAGCCGCACGGCGGCATAGAGCGCATCGTCGAAGCCGTACCAGCGGTGCTTGAAAAAGATGTGGCCGCTCATTTCGCCCGCCAGCGGGGAGCCGACTTCCTTCATCTTGGCCTTGATCAGGGAGTGGCCTGTCTTCCACATCAGCGGCTTGCCGCCCAGCTCGGCGATCCGGTCGTACAGGGCCTGGCTCGCCTTCACGTCGGCGATGATGGTCGATCCGGGAAGCTCCTTCAGCACGGGTTCGGCCAGGATCGCCAGCAGCTGGTCGCCCCACACTACCCGACCCAGGCTGTCGATGGCGCCGATCCGGTCGCCGTCGCCATCGAAAGCGATGCCGAAGTCCAGCTTCATTTCCTTCACCAGCTGGCGCAGGTCGACCAGATTTTCCTCGACCGTCGGGTCTGGGTGATGGTTGGGAAAATCGCCGTCGATCTTGGTGAACAGGCTGTAGTGCTCGCCCGGCAGAGTTTTCAGCAGTTTCTCCAGCGCCTCGCCCGTGGCGCCATTGCCGGCGTCCCAGCCGATGCGGAAAGCCGGGCCGCTAAAATCCTCGGTCAGGCGCTCGACATAGCGGTCCAGGATGGCCACGCTGCTGGTCGATCCGCGCCCGACTTCCCAATCGCCGGCGGCAGCGGCAGCGCCGAGCGCGCGAATATCCCCGCCGAAGAAGGGCCGATCCTTCAGCATCATCTTGAAGCCGTTATAGTCCGGCGGGTTGTGGCTGCCGGTGATCATCACCCCGCCGTCGGCCCCCAGTTCCGAGACGGAGAAATACAGCATGCCGGTCGGCCCCAGCCCGATCCGGACCGCGTCGCAGCCCGCCGCCGTCAAGCCGTTGACGAGCGCCGCCTCCAACCGGGGGGAGCTGTGGCGCCCGTCATAGCCGACCGCCACTTTCGATCCGCCAGCGCGCCGCACCACGGTCGCAAAGCCACGCCCGATCGCCTCTGCATCGGCGTCGCCCAGGGTATCGCCGATCACGCCCCGGATATCATATTCGCGCAGGCTCGTCGGGTGGAAGTTGTGGCTCTGCATGGCGGGCTTTCAACCGGAGGTCCGGTTCGGATAGAAAGCCGCAGCGGCCGGCGTCAACCTTTTGCCCGGGAAATCGCCTGCAAAAGATGATCGCGCGCAGCGTTGACGCGCCGGGCGAGATCGGCACTGCCTCCTTTATCTGGATGCACCTGGGCGATGATACGCCGGTGCGCCGCCAGCACGTCGGCCGCCGTTGCCTCCAGCCCGAGCCCCAGGATCTGCCGGGCCTCGATCTCGTCCATCGGCACGGCACCGATCTTCCGGCGCAGACGGTCCTTGAACCAGAAGCCGGCGACCGCCGCGCCTATCGCAAGCCCGCCGACCCACTGGCCCCGCGCCAGCAGCCAGAACGCCAGGCCCGCGCCGCCGGCCAGCGCCAGCTTGCGCCCCGCATCTTTCCCAAGATGGCCTTTCCACCACAGCCAGCCGACGATCGCGGCCGCCAGCAGGGCAAGGAGGTTCATGCCGCCCGTCCCCTCACGCCGAATCCCCTCACGCGGCGACATCCTGCAGGGCCCGGTCGGCCAGCGGCAATTGCAGGGCTGCCACCAGGTCGCGCAGCTCGGCGCGGGCCGCCACATGGCTGATCGAGGCGTCGGGCAGGTTGGCGATATCCATGAGGGTAAGCCCGCGCGGGAACAGCTCGCGATGGATCACCCGTTCCGACAAGCCGGGCGCGACCCTGAAGCCGATGCGCTTTGCCAGTTCGTCGAGCGCGGCGCCGACGCGCTTGCGGTTGCGTGCCTCCAGCGAGGAGAGCCGGTTCCGCAGCACCACCCAGTCGACCGTGCCGCCATCGGCGCGTGCGCGCTGCTGCCGCGCCTTCCACACCAGCTCGGCATAGAAGCTTGGTCTGGTCACGCGGAAATTGTCGGGGTCGACCTGCCCCAGCAAGTCGAAATCGATGAAACTGTCGTTGATCGGGGTCACCAGCGTGTCGGCACGAGCGATCGCCGCTCGCCCGATATCGCTGTCCCGGCCCGGCGTGTCGATCACCAGCGCCTGGACATCGCCGGCGATCAGCGCGTCGAGCGCCTCGGTATCGCCATCCTCCAGCACGGTGACCGGCAGTTGAAGCAGGTTCAACCCGTGCCGCTCGGCCCAGCGCGCCCGGTTCTCGAGATAGCGCGCCGTGGTTCGCTGCCGGTGATCGAGATCGGCAACGGCCACCCGCACGCCCGCACTCGCCAGCGCCAGCGCGATGTGCACGGCCGTGGTGGACTTGCCCGATCCGCCCTTTTCATTGCCGAGCACAATCACATGCGGCGTCCGCCGCCGCGTCTGCGCGCCCTGCCCCCCCGATCGCTCCCCTACCGCCCCCTCCGTTGACATCCCGCCCTGCCTCTTGCGAAGGCCGACCTTACGCGTCGGCGTTTCCCCCTTGGGGAGCGCTTGCGGATTCGTCAATCGAACGGAAGCGCCAGAATGGACACCATCCGCGATGTGCCCGCGCTAAGGGCCCGTATCCGGGCCTGGCGCGGCCATGGCCAGACCATCGCCATGGTGCCGACCATGGGCGCGCTGCACGCCGGCCATCTGTCGCTGGTGGGGATCGCGAGGCGCAAGGCGCACAAGGTGATCACGACGATCTTCGTGAACCCGATGCAGTTCGGCGCCGGCGAGGATATCGACCGCTACCCCCGGCAGGAGGCGGTGGATGCGGCCATGCTGCGCGGCGCCGGCTGCGACCTCATGTTCGCCCCCTCCGCGCAGCTGGTCTATCCCCAGGGCTTCGCGACTTCCGTCCGGGTTCATGGGCTGGACGAGCCGATGGAGGGCGCGGCCCGGCCGGGCCATTTCGACGGCGTGGCGACAATCGTCTCGAAGCTGCTGCTGATGGCTTTCCCCGACGTCGCGGTATTCGGCGAGAAGGACTGGCAGCAGCTTGCGATCATCCGCCGCCTGGTGGCCGATCTGGACATTCCGGTCGAGGTTGTGGGAGCGCCCATCGTGCGCGAGGCGGACGGGCTCGCGATGTCGTCGCGCAACGCCTATCTCTCGCATGGGGAGCGCGCGGTGGCTGCCGCCCTGCCCCGGACGCTGCGAGCCGCCGCGCAGGCGATTGCCGGGGGCGCGGCCGTTGCCGAAACGCTGGCGACGGCGAGGGCGGCGCTGAAATCGGCCGGCTTCAAGGTCGATTACCTGACGCTGGCGGACCAGGCTTCGCTGCAGCCGCTGGATCAGCTGCAACCCGGCGCCCGGCTGTTTGCCGCCGCACGGCTCGGCATCACGCGCCTGATCGACAATTGGCCGATCGAGGCGAGCAGGGCCCTGGAGACCGCATCATGAACCACCCGTTCGAGATCGTGAACGTGTTCACGAGCGATGCGTTTGCCGGCAACCAGCTGGCGGTCATCACCGATGCGCGCGGGCTTTCGGGCGAGGCGATGCAGGCGATTGCAAAGCAGTTCAACTTCGCCGAATCCAGCTTCGTGCTGCCGCCGCAGGACGCCGGCAACACGGCGCAGCTGCGCATCTTCACGCCCGAGGAGGAGATGCCGTTCGCCGGGCACCCCAATGTCGGCACCGGTTTCGTGCTGGCGCGGATGGGCCGCCTGTTCGACCGGCCGCTGGGCGATGTGCTTCGGTTCGAGGAGGCGGCGGGACTGGTCGAGGTGGAGGTGCAACGGCGCGAGAGAGCGGTTTCCGGTGCCCGGGTGAAGGCGCCGCGCCAACTGGCGCTGGGCGCGCCGGTCGATCCGGCGATCGTGGCGGAGCTTGCCGGCCTTGCCGAAGCCGATGTCCTGACCGGGCGGTTCGCGCCGCGCTTTGCCTCGGTCGGGGCGGAGTTCCTGTTTGCCGAAGTAAGTGCCGACGCGCTGGCGCGTGCCGCCCCCGACGCTGCCGCCTTCCGCCGCCGCGAAGGGCGGATCGGCCAGTCGGCGGGACTTCTGGGGCTGCATCTGCACAGCAGGGCGGTAGCGCCGGGAGCGCTGGACGTGCGGATGTTCGCGCCGCTGGCCGGCGTTGCGGAAGATCCGGCCACCGGCAGCGCCGCGGCAGCCTTGGGCGCGTTGCTCCATAGCCTGGACGGAGCACAGCCCCGCTGGACGATGCACCAGGGCCGCCACATCGGTCGGCCCTCGCGGATCGAGGTGGTCGCCGGGCCGGACGGCGTCAGCATCGCCGGCGACTGCACGCCGTTCGCCACGGGAAGCCTGGCGGCGTGAGCCCGGCGGGCGCCGAGGCTGCGCTCGACGCTGCGATCGGCCGCGCCAATACCCATGCACCATTCCTGCGCGGGCTGATCCGGAAGGAGCCCGATCTGGTCGGCTCGATGCGCAAGGCCGGCTTCGACGCGGCGCTCACGACGGCGCTGGCCCGGCTC
Organism: Sandaracinobacter sp.; assembly: GCA_031425455.1. GTDB lineage: Bacteria > Pseudomonadota > Alphaproteobacteria > Sphingomonadales > Sphingomonadaceae > Sandaracinobacteroides. The sequence goes on from JANPJJ010000024.1 coordinate 7,860, forward strand.
AACCCGGCGCATCCCGCCCGCAGTGTCCGCGAGGCGCGAAGCGGAGTGGCGCTTGCGGTCGCGCTTGCCGACCTGTCGGGCGCCTGGGCGCTGGAGCAGGTGACGGAGGCGCTCACCCTGTTTGCCGATCGGGCGCTGGATTTCGCGATCACGGCCGCCTTCGCCGAGCGCGGCCAGACGCCGACCGGCCTCGTCGCGCTTGCGCTCGGCAAAATGGGGAGCCGCGAGCTCAACTATTCGTCGGATATCGACCTCATTTTCCTGCACGATCCCGATACCCTGCCCCGGCGCGACGGCGAGGACCCGACCGAGGCGGCCGTGCGCCTGGTGCGCCGCGTGGTCGTGCTGCTCGCCGAGCGTACCGGCGACGGCTACGCCCACCGGGTCGACCTCAGGCTCCGCCCCGACCCCGACAGCACGCCGTCGTCGCTGCCGCTGGGCGCCGCCGAGCAATATTACCAGTCCCAGGCGCTTGCCTGGGAGCGCTCGGCCTTCATCCGCGCCCGGGCGGCGGCAGGCAATCTCTCGCTGGGCCGGGGGTTCCTGAAGGCCATCGATCCGTTCATCTGGCGCCGCAGCCTGGATTATTCCGCGCTGGCCGAAATCCGCGAGGTGAGCCACCGCATCCGCGACCATTTTGCCGAGGGGCAGAAGCTGGGCCCCGGGTTCGACCTGAAGCGCGGGCGGGGTGGAATCCGCGAAGTGGAGTTTTTCGCGCAGGTGCACCAGATGATCTTCGGCGGCCGTGACCCGTCGCTACGGTCGGGTGCCACGCTCGACGCCCTGGCGGCGCTCGCCGGCGCCGGCCGGATCGCAGCGGACGAAGCCGGGCTGCTGGCCGATGCCTATCGGCGATACCGGACGCTGGAGCACCGGATCCAGATGGTGGACGACCAGCAGACCCACAGCATTCCCAAGCTCGCAACCGATCGGGCGCATGTCGCCGGACTGATCGGCGCCGAAAGCTGGAAGGCCGTGGAAGCCGATCTCGCGCCGCGCCTGAAGGCGGTCGCCCGGCTTTATGACCGACTGCTCGATACCGCCGATGGCCAGCGCGGGCCGCGCATCCCGACAGGCGCGGGGGAGATCGAACGCTGGGCGGCGAAGGGCAAATGCAAGGACCCGCGCCTGCTTGCCTCGCTGCTGGATGGCTGGCGCTCCGGTCGGCCGCGCTCGTTGCGGGCGCCCGAGGCGGCGCAGGCCTTCGAGGCGGTGATCCCGGGCCTGGTGCAGCAGCTGGGCAGCGGGCGGAGCGGACGCGAGGCGCTGCTGCGGCTGGACCAGTTCATCACGGCGCTGCCATCCGGGGTCCAGTTCTGGCGGCTGCTGGCGGCGCATCCGGCACTGGCGAAGGTGGTGGGCCGGCTGCTCGGCGCCACGCCGCTGCTGGCGGATGCGCTGGCGAAACGGCCGAGCCTGCTCGACGTGCTGCTGGAGCCGGCAAGCCCGCTTCCCCACATCGCAGCCGCCGGCGCCGAGCTTCGCAATGTCGTGCGGGGTCTTTCCGGCGAAGCCCTGCTCGACCGGGTGCGGCTGTGGACGGCCGAGCGGCGCTTCCTGATGGGCGTGCAGCTGCTGGACGGCAGCATCACTCCGGAAGTCGCCTCGAAGGAACTGGCGCTGCTGGCGGAAGCTGCGGTGGGCCTGCTGGCGGAGACCGTGGTGCAGGAGTTTGCCGCGAAGCATGGCACGGTGCCGGGCGGACGGCTGGTGCCGCTGGCGCTGGGGCGGTTCGGCGGCGGGCAGCTCACCACCCAGTCCGATCTCGATCTCGTGCTGCTGTTCACCGGCAGCTACGAGACGCCGAGCACCGGGGCGCCGCCGCTTTCCGCCAGCGCCTGGTTCAATCGGCTGGGGCCACGTCTGGTCGCGGCCCTGACCGTCCCCACCGCGGCCGGCCCGTTGTACGATGTCGACACCCGGCTGCGGCCGTCCGGCGCCGACGGGCTGCTGGTGGTGAGCCTGGACAGTTTCGTGCGCTATCAGGAGACGGACGCGCAAGCGTGGGAGACGATGGCGCTGACCCGGGCGCGGCCGATCGCCTGCTCGCCCGAGGACGGCGCTGCGGCACAAGCCGCGATCGACCGGCTGGTCGCATGCGCCCGCGACCCCGCCTTCATAAAGCGCGAAGCAGCCAACATGCGGCGCCATATCGCAAAGCACAAGCCGCCGGCCGGGCCGTTCGATGTGAAGCTGATGAAGGGCGGGCTGGTGGACATCGAGTTCATCGTCCAGACCCGAGCGCTGCTGGCGCGGCGCCCGGTGCCGCCGGTGCTGGGGGACGCTGCGGCGCTGCTCGCCCCCGAGCTGGTGGAGCCCGCGCGCCTGATGATGGCGATGCTGGTGATGCTGCGGCTGGTGCAGCCGCACGACGACAGCGCCACCCCCGATGCCGCAGCCGGCGCGGTGATCGCGCGGGGCTGCGGCAAGTCGGGGCTTGCGGCGCTCAGGTCCGACCTTGCACAGGCAAGGGCGATCGTGACCCGCATCTGGGCCGACACGTTCGGATGACAGAAGGAGACCGTCATGAGCCTGGACATTGGAAGCCCTGCCCCTGCCTTCACGCTGGACACCCCTGACGGGCCCGTCAGCCTGTCGGACTTCGCCGGCCGCAAGCTGGTGCTGTATTTCTATCCGAAGGACGATACGCCCGGCTGCACCACAGAAGCGATCCAGTTCACCGCGCTGGCGGACGATTTCCGCAATGCCGGCACCACCGTGATCGGCGTCTCCAAGGACTCGGTTGCTGCCCACCAGAAGTTCGCCGCCAAGCATAATCTGTCGGTAAAGCTTGCCGCCGATCCCGATGGCGGAACGGTGGAAGCCTATGGCAGCTGGGTGGAGAAGAGCATGTACGGCCGCAAATATATGGGAATCGACCGCTCCACCTTCCTGATCGGGCCGGACGGCCGGGTCGCCGAAATCTGGCGCAAGGTGAAGGTGCCCGGCCATGCCGACGCTGTGCTGAAAGCGGCGAAGCAGCTTGGCTGAGACGCTTCGGGCGGGGTGTGTCGCCGTGCTGCTGACGGCGGACGCGCGCGCCAAGGCGGCAGCGGCGGCCTCCTTGTGGCAGGGCTGGCAGGCCGGCGGCATCCGCCTGTCTGCCGCAGGCGACGCCATGCCGGAACGGCCGGCGCGCCCGGCGCGCCCGGTGCTGCGGGCGGCCGGCGCCATGCCCAAGCGGGGGCGGGCCGGAAGCGCCCGGTCCCGCTTTGCGCTGCTGCATGCCGTTGCCCACATCGAGCTCAACGCGATCGACCTTGCGATCGACATGGCCGGCCGGTGGGGTGCCGAGATGCCGGCGGATTTCGCGGCAGACTGGCTGCGCGTGGCCGACGAGGAGGCGCAGCATTTCACGCTGCTGGCCGACCTGCTGGAAGCCCGGGGCGGCGCCTATGGCGACCTTCCGGCGCATGACGGCCTGTGGGAGGCGGCGCGGGCAACTTCGGGCGAGCTGATGGCCCGGCTGGCGGTGGTGCCGCAGGTGTTGGAAGCGCGCGGCCTGGATGTCACGCCGGCAATGATCGACCGTTTCGAGGCGCAGGGCGACGCCGCTGCCGTTGCCGTGTTGCGCCGCATCCTGGCCGACGAAATCGGGCATGTGCGGGTCGGCAATCGCTGGTTCCGCCATCTATGTTCCGAATCAGTGTCAATAGTCCCGTTGGACCCTTGTGAAACCTTCCGACACCTGGTGAGCCGCTACTTTCGCGGCGCCGTTAAGCCCCCGTTCAACGGCTCGGCGCGGCTCGAGGCCGGTTTGACGACGGATTGGTACAGCGGCCTTGGCACCGACGTTATCGCCATTAAACCGTAATCAACCGTAAACCAGGGGTCGCAATGCCCTGCCGGCGAGCGGTCAGCGAGAGCAATAACAACCGATCAATCAAGCCGATCAACAATCAAGCCGATCAACAATTAAGAGCGTGTCTGCCGGGATTTGCTGGCTGCCACCAAGGGGTCGATAAGCGAATGCAAGACCAATTCCGCCGTGCGGTTGCGCGACTGGGAGTCCTTGCGTCGACGCACTTCCCCGAACGGCGAGTCCATATCGAATCCGCAGGGGGCCAACGCTCGATCGCAATCGGGACGCGCGAACAGCTTATGGGAATTGCATCTGCTGCCATGATCGCCGGATGGCTCACCGTGTCGACTGCCACCGGCACGCTTGCCGACAAGGCGGCAGACCGGAAAACCGAGGCCGAGCTTGCCCGGATGGCAGCCCAGGTTCAGGCGCTGAAGGCAGACACCGCCGCCTTGAAAGGCAGCGTCGCCACGACGGCGGAGCGGATCGAGGCTCGCCAGCAATTTCTCGATGCGCTGCTGACCGGCCGGACGCGCGGCGACGATCTGGCCGACCTGCTGCCCCGGACCTCGCGCAAGATTTCCGCCGAGGCTGCCGCCACCGCCGGCGTGCTGGCGCCGTTCGCAGCCCTGGAGCAGAAGCAGATCGCGCTGGTCGACAAGGCGGCTGCAACGGCCGAAACGCGGCTTCGCGATGCCGAGGCGCTGATCGGCCGGCTGGGGCTGAACCCGAACCGCTTCGTGGCACAATCGATGAGCCGCGTCTCGCGGACCGGGCAGGGCGGGCCGTTCATCCCGGCATCGGCGGGGTCGGGTGACAGCCCCGGCGCCGATCCTCAATTTGCGGAACTGTTCGTCAACTGGCAGCGGGTGGAGCAGCTGGAAGGCGCGATGGCTTCCCTGCCCTCCTATGTGCCGGCGAAGACCTACACGCTGACGTCGGGCTTCGGTTTCCGCTATGACCCGTTCAATGGCCGGGGCGCGCAACATGCCGGGATCGACCTTGCCGGGGCGCATGGCGAGCCGATTTTCTCCGCAGCTGCCGGCCGGGTGGTAAGGGCGCAGAATTTTGCCGGCTATGGCCTGGTGGTGGACGTGGACCATGGCCGGGGCATCCTGACCCGCTACGGCCATCTGTCCCGGATCAAGGTCGCGGTGGGCGACAAGGTCCGGATGGGCCAGACCATCGGAGCGATGGGCTCAACCGGCCGGTCCACCGGCACCCATCTGCATTATGAAGTGCGGATCGACGGCCAGCCGGTGAACCCCCGCCCCTTCATCGAATCCTCGACCTATCTGCTGGCCTTTCAGCAGGAGCCCGCAGGGCCGAGCCTCGCCTCCGCCGAGTAGGACCCCGCGCCCCTTGCGGCAGAAGCGGGCCGGGCCTAACTGAGGCACATGCCCGACATCGCCCTGACCCCTGCCGCTGCCGCCCGTGTTGCTGCCATCGCCGCCCGGCAGGGCCGTGAAGAGCCGCGCCTCAGGCTTTCGGTCGATGGCGGCGGTTGCGCCGGCTTCCAGTACAAGTTCGAGCTGGCCGGCGATCCGACCGACGACGATGTGGAAGTGCGGACCGACGGGATCGGCCTGCTGGTGGACAGCATGAGCCTGCCGCTGGTGGCCGGATCGGTGGTGGACTTTGTCGAGAGCCTGGGCGGTGCGGCGTTTCAGGTGCGCAATCCGAATGCCGCGTCCAATTGCGGCTGCGGCACGTCCTTTTCGGTCTGACCCGCAGCCCGACCGCCCAGGCACGTGCGCTTTGCCACCTTCAACGTGAACGGGATCAGCGCCCGGCTGCCGCGGCTGCTGGAATGGCTGGCCGCAACCAAGCCGGATGTGGTCGGCCTGCAGGAAATCAAGATCGATACCGACCGCTTTCCAATGCAGGCCATTGCGGATGCCGGCTATCACGCGCTGGTGCATGGCCAGAAGGGCTTCAACGGGGTTGCCATCCTATCCCGCGAACCGGCCGAGGAAGTCGAGCGCGGCTTGGCCGGCGACCCGGAGGACGTGCAGTCTCGCTGGATCGAGGCCCGGGTGGGCGGCGTGCATTTCGCCTGCCTGTATCTCCCCAACGGCAACCCGGTGCCCGGGCCCAAGTTCGACTACAAGCTGGCCTGGATGGACCGACTGGCGCGGCGTGCCGATGTACTGCTTGCAAGCGAAATACCGGTGATCCTGGCCGGCGACTGGAATGTGTGCCCCACCGACGAGGACCTCGCCCGTCCCGACATGATGGCGGGCGATGCGCTGGTGCAACCCGAGAGCCGAAGCCGCTTTCGCGCGCTGGCGGCACAGGGCTGGACCGATGCGATCCGGGCACGACTCCCGCACGCCCAATGCTACACGTTCTGGGACTATCAGGCTGGCGCCTGGGCGAAGAACTGGGGCCTCAGGATCGACCACCTGATGCTGTCCCCGGCGGCGGCCGATCGGATGCGCGATGCTGGGATCGATCGGCATGTTCGCGGCGAAGAGCGGGCCAGCGACCATGTGCCCGTCTGGGTGGAACTCGCCTGAACCGGCACGACGCTGCCGAGTTAAGCGGGAACCTTTTCCTCCGCGGATCGATTGCAGTGTTGGCTCACGATGTGTGCCGGAAGTTCGGTGACGGTGGCGCCCGCAGGGTCGGATTCAGGTGCCACCGTCACCACGGCATGTCCAAGGGAGGGCCTGGACGTTCCGTATTTGGTACAGCGTCTCACCTCGGGGCGCCGCGATGTAGCCTCGCGGTTCGGTCCGTCTGGTGGTGCAGCGCCCCGGTTCCAGCTTCGAACCCTGAGCACCGCTGCTGATGACCCCCTATCGGCCCGGGGCCGGGGGGAAGACAATATCGGACGATTGATATGTGATCGGTTGATATGTCCGGATAGAAGTAAGGCTCTTCCTCTTCAACAGGTTACGGTTCCAGCAGGCCGCTGTCCGCGAAGCTGACATAGCCGCTTCGCGCCATGATCAGGTGATCGACCAGCTGAACTTCGATAGTCTCGAGCGCCTGTTGCACCCGTTTCGTTATCGTCACATCCTCGGCCGAGGGGGCTGGATCCCCGCCCGGATGGTTGTGCACCAGGATGATCGCGGACGCCGAGAGCTCCAGGCAGCGTCGGGCAATTTCGCGCGGGTAGATGTGAGCGAACCTGACCGAGCCGGCGCTCATTACCTCGATCCGGATCAGGCGACGCGCAGCGTCGAGGAATGCAACCCTCACCTGCTCGATCGAAAGATAGGCCATTTCGCTGTGCAGCGTATCGGCAAGCCCATGGCCATCGCGCACCAGCGGACGGTCGGCGGCATCACGCTCCAGCACGGCCCCGATCGTTTCGCGGATCAGGCCAAGGATTGCGATCCCGTTCGAATCGGCCCCCAGTTGGCGAAGGCGCTCGTCGCTGGTCGACAGCACCGAGCCAAGCGACCCCCGCTCGTCGATCAGCGTATCGGCAAGGCGCGGCAGGCTCTGGCCCGCTGCCAGCAGCCGCATCAGCAGCCAACGGTCCCGCGGCTGGGCATCCCGCACCGGGCGGGGGCCTGGCAGCGGCGCGCCGGCGCGCGGCATCGTCATCGCCATCTGGCGTTCGGCCCTAAGCATGACGCTCCCGCGCCTCCATCCAGGTGCCGACCGCGAGCGCCGCCAGCACAGGGTAGGACCAGATCGCCAGCGTATCTGCGTAGACGACCGGCACCATATTGGGCAGCTTGGCCGCTGCAAGATGCACCGCCAGTCCGCACAACTGGAAGCCGGCGGCCCAGATCGGCCAGAAGGCCGTAGACCGGAGCGCGATCATGGCGAGCGCTACGAAGAGAACCGCGTCGATCGCCACGATGCCCTGTTCGGGAGAGGTAAAGCTGTGGTCGATCAGGATGGGCGAAAGCACGGCGGCGAGCAGCAGGATGAGCGCGGCCACGCGCTCATCCCTCCGGCCGAAAAACGCGCTCAGCCCGACGGTCACGGCCAAGGCGAGCAGAAAGGTCAGCTGGGTCAACGTCATCTTGTTGCTAGCCTTTCTGCATGCTCCAGGTGCCCGGGCAGGCCTTCGGCGGCTGCCCGATGAAGTCAGGCGGCGACCGAGTGAACCGCGCGGAGCGGGAAGCCGTTGGAGGCGTCGGGCTTCTTGCCGAGCGCGCCGAAGGCAACCGGGCCCATGCCGATCTGCTCGTGCACATCGGCAAGCGCCTTGTGCGCTGCGACAATGGCACGGCGCGCTTCGTTCAGCGCCATCAGCGCCTGCATCGCCTGATCCATGGCATCCTGCCCGACGACGGCCGAAAGACGGGCGGTCTGGCGGGCCACTGGCATCATGCCGACAAACTCGGCCGTGGTGGAAAGTGCGCTATCGATCGCAGTTTCGGTGGCCAGCAGCGATTCGGCAACCTGGGACACGGCATCACGGCGTTGCTTGGACATGAGTTTCTCCTTCCGCTCTCGGCCATGCCGATGCGGGTGAAATGAGCTGGGGTCTGGGCGGTATCAGGATCGAAGGAGGGTAAGCGCTTCGATTCCCGACAGAAATATTCCGAAGGCCAGCATGGCAAGGATCATGACGACCATGATGCCGGCAAGTCGCTGTGCGGGGCTCAGGTCATTGGCGCCTCCCCACAAGCGGAGGAACGGTTGAGGCGGCCTGACCTGGACAATCTGCGATGATGTCCAGACGGCGCTGTCTGCAACATGCGCTGCCGCATAGGCAGGGGCCGCCGCAGCGGTCTGCCGTATGTCGGGCGGGGTTGCACCAGGCGCATCGTCGAAGTCTCCGTTGCTCAATTGCTGCAACGATGTTTCGACGTCGGCCCCCGCAGCGGCAATCCGCGGCGGTTGATATGTGAACGATTGATACGCGCCCGCTTGAACCGCAGCCTGCATGGCCGTGCGATAGATGATGGCTGCCTCACGGCGGCTCGTTACGCCCAGCGTCTGGATCGCGCCGCGCAGGCGGGCATCCACGGTGTGGCGCGAGATCCCGAGCTGGCGGGCGATCTCCTTCGAGGTCGCATGGTCGTCGACCAGGTCCAGGCACTCGCGCTGCCCGGCCGTCAGGCGCGCCACACGGCCCGCAAGATCCACCTCAGATGTCCGCGCGGAACTCACCGTTCGAAATCCCCTCCGGCCGGTGATGCCCACAGGCGCCGCGCGGCCAAGCGTCCATACGCAAAATTCCAGATACCATCCCGGGCCCGCCGCTTCCATAGGGGGAAACAGCCATTGCAGGGCGAATCAGCAGGTTTTTGCAGGCAAAGCGCGTTTCGCGGCTGCCGCCGGCCGGCTACAGCCCCTTTTCGTAGATCCGATAGGTCTTGCGAATCGTCGAGTCGATTGCCTTCGCAATCGAAATCATCGGGCCGTTGTCGTCCAGAATCCAGCCAATCTCGCCGCGAGTCGCGCCGTTGCATGCGATGGCATCCCGTCGGATGAACTCGATCATCATGAACGCCAGCAGCGATGCCGTGCGGGTGCCCTGCAGCTTCTTGCGCACGCCCATCAGCGGCACCCGCATCCATTGGACCTGGGGGTTCCGCAGCCGCAGCAGCAGTTTCGCCCAGCCGAACGGCAGCAGCCGGCCATTCAGATCGCGCAGCAGTTCATTCACGTTCGGCAGTGTGATCATGAACGCCACCGGCTCGCCATCATATTCGGCGATCCGCACCAGATGCGGGAAGGCGATCGGCTTCAACTTCTTGCCCACATAGGCGATTTCAGCCGGCGTGAGCGGAACGAATCCCCAATTGTCGCCCCAGGCCTCGTTCAGAATATCCAGCAGCAGCGCGGCTTCCGCTTCATAACGCGACATGTCGAGCTCGCGGATTCGGATCCGACTGTTGCGCTCTCCGGCCGCAACGATCCGGGTGATCAATTCCGGAAACGGACCCTCGATCGGCAGTTCCCAAGCGTGCAGGTCTTTCACGCCGGAATAGCCGGCCGCAAGCACCATTGCCTCGTAGTAGGGCAGATGGTGCCCCATCATCACAGTCGGCTCGCTGTCGAAACCCTGCACCAGGAGGCCCGGCTCATCCCAGATCGAGATACTGATGGGCCCCTGCGCCTGCGTCATGCCCTGCGCGCGGAGCCAGTCCTCGGCCGCCGCGATCAGGGCAGCGCCGACGGCGGGCTCGTCGATCGTTTCGAACAGTCCCCACTGGCCCAGGCCCGGCCGCCGCTCCTGCACCAAGTCGCAGACCTGGGCCGACACGCGGCCCACGACCTTGCCCCCATCACGCGCCAGAAAGAAGCAGGCCCGGCCGTGCAGGAACCAGGGGTTGGACCTCGCGCCGCCGATCAACGCGTGAACTTCGGTCTTCAACGGCGGGACCCAGGCAGGATCCTTCGCATACAACGCCCATGGCAGATCGACGAAGGCGTTCCGGTCGGCCCGCGAGCCGACCGGTGCAACCGACAGGCTCACCTCAGGCGGCGTCGGCGCGGGGCGCCTCATTCTGATTTGCAGCGCGCCGGCGGGGATGGCCCTTCGCCACGCCGCCCGACATGTCCGCAACCCAGGGATAGGTCCGGGCGACTTCGTCGGTGTAACCGAGGTTGAACACGGTCGCCGACTTCGCCTGGCGCGCTTCGCGCTGATAGAAAGTGCCGAACAGCCGGTCGGGCCAGAAGCTGGTGATGCCGAAATTGCCGGTTTCGTCGTGGAAGTGATGGGCCATATGCTGTTTCTTCATCTCCGCCAGCCACGGGTTTTTCGGCTTGTAGCTGAGGTGCTGGATGCAGTGCGCGAACTCGTAGAAGCAAGTGGTCAGCAGCCCCGCCGCGAACGCGACCGCCGCGCCGCCCACGCCGCCGATCAGCCAGCCGATCGGGATCGTCGCCGCAGCGATCGTCGGCAGCGTGGTGTAGAGCGCGCCGAACAACACCTCCAGGTGGTTCGGATCCTGGTGATGATCATAGTGGATGCGCTTCCAGGTCTTCGCCGTCAGCGACGACCGCCACATCCAGCGCCCGTGCAGCACCCAGCGATGCAGCATGTACCAGATCAGCGGGTAGGCCACGATGGCGAACGCAGCCGCGGCAACGCCGGCAATGAGGCTCGGAGGGCTCCAGATCGCCACTCCGATGCTCAGCGCAGCCAGCAGCAGATAGGCCTGGATCGCATAATATTGAAAATAGGCGACCACCAGATTGCGCAGCGTCATGCGGTCCAGATAATGGGCGCGGTTCCAGATGCCGGGGCGCTTTTCATGTTCGACGATCAAGGCAGAAACTCCGAGTTCACTGCATCCGCAGTTGACCAAATTCACCGGATCCGCAGTTAGGGAGCCATTGCGGCAAATTTAGGGTGCCTGTCCCCAACCTTCCAGTGGCTATTCCTCGGTTCTGAACAGCACGCTCTCGCCGACCAGGAAAAACAGCAGAAACGGCGCCCAGGCCGCGGCCCAGGGGGGATAGGTGCCGAAATCGGCCATCGCCATGGCGAAGTTGTCGGCAACAAAGAAGGCGAATCCCAACGCCAAGCCAAGCACGGCGCGGATGAACAGCTTGCCGGACCGTGCCAGGCCGAACGCCGCCACCGCCCCCAGCAGCGGCATCAACGCCGCCGACAGCGGCCCGGAAATCTTGTGGTTCAGCTTGGCGACCAGCTGGTCGGTCGGTTTCCCCGCCTCGCGCAGGTTGCCGATTGCCGGCACCAGCTCCCAGAAGGGCAGATGATCGGCGTTGACGCCCTGGGTCGTGAACTGCTGTGGCTGTGCGGCCGACAGCACGGCAAGCCGCGCGCTTTCCGTCTGGCGCCCTGTCGCCACATCGAACCGCCGCGCCCCGGCCAGCTGCCAGCCGCGCGCGTCGGGCATGGCCTCGGTCGCGCGGACGATCTGCACCAGGCGATCGGCTTCCCGATGATAGACGGTGACATCCAGCAGCCGGGTGCCGATGCCCTCGCCCCTTACCCGCTGGGCGTGCCAGAGGTCGCTGCCGGCGCGCACCCACACTTCGCGGCCGGATTTCGTGTCGGGCGGGAGCGGCCGGTAGTCGGCCGCTTTCCACCGGTCGAACTCGGCATTGGCGCGCACCAGGAACCGTTCGTTGAAGGCGAAGTTCAGGGCCGCGATCAACAGGCCCGACAGGATCAGCGGCGCCAAGATCTGGTGGGCGCTGATCCCGGCCGCCTTGAAGATGGTGATCTCGCTGTTCTGGTTCAGCGTCATGAAGGTGAGGAGCGTGGCGAGCAGCACCGAGAAGGGCAGGAACAGGGCAATGATCTGCGGCATCCGGAGCGACACATATTTCCACAGATCCGCCTCGCCGTTGCCCGGAACGGCGAGGATGCGCCCCGATTCACCCAGCAGGTCGAGCGTCATCAGGATCAGCGCCAGCCCGGCCAGGAATGCGAAGGTGCGCACCAGGAACATGCGCGCGGTGTAGCGCGCCAGCGTGGCCGAGGGGAAAATGCGGGTGAGCTTCATGCGGCGGGCGCCGGCTCGGCCGCGTCTTCGACGGCAGCCACGATCGGGCCCAGCCCGATCTTCTCGGCCGGCTTCCTCAGCTTGCCGAACAGACCGCCAAGCTTCTTGAAAGCCCGGTCCAGCCCGCCGATCGGCTGGCCGCCGGGGCGATGCGCCAGCACATGATAGAACCAGAAGCACAAGCCGGCGAACAGCGCGAAAGGCACCCACTGCGCCAGTAGAGGATCCACCCGCCCGATCGCCCCCATGCGCTCGCCATATTCGAAAATCTTGTGATAGGTGACCAGGATCACAATCGACAGGAACACCCCGATCGCCGAGCTGGACCGCTTTGGCGGCACCGCCAGCGCCACCGCGAGCAGCGGCAGCAGGAACATGACGACCCACTGGATCATGCGGCGGTGAAACGAGGCGCTGGCGCGCAGCTTGTCCTCGGCGCTGGCCGTCGGGCTGCGCATCTTGGCCCAGAGCTCGGGCACGGTGCGTTCCAGATTCTCGCTGCCGCGCGAGCGGAAATTCTCCATCGCCGGCAGGTTCACCGGCAGATCATGCTGCACGAAGGTGAGCACGCGGGGCACATTGGCGCCCGGTGCATCATGCACCAGCGTGCCGTTCATCAGCCGCAGGATGATGACATCGGCGTCGTCCGTCACCAGAAACTGGCCGCGGGCCGCCGATACTGCCAGGGAGCGCCCGTCGGCCTGCCCGGCGCGCACGAACACGCCGCGCAGGTCGCTTCCCCGGTCGAAGCTTTCCTCTACTCTCAGCGTCGTGCGTTCGCCGATGCGGGCGAACTCCCCCACCTTGATGCTGGCCCCCAGCGCGCCGGACCTCAGCTCGAAGCGCAGCCCTTCATAGGCATAGCGCGAATAGGGTTGCAGATAGCCGACGATCCCGAAGTTGATCACAGCGAAGAAGGCTGCGAGCAGGTAGGGCACCCGGAGCAGCCGGCCATAGCCGGTGCCGACCGCGTTCAGCGCGTCCAGCTCGGACGAGAGCGCCATGCGGCGGAAGCCGAGCAGAATGCCGAGCGTGACACCGATCGGAATGCCGAGCGACAGATATTCCGGGATGAGGTTCCCCAGCATCCGCCAGACCACCGACACCGGCCCGCCTTCGTTCACCACGAAGTCGAACAGGTTCAACATCTTCTCCAGCAACAGCAGCATCGCCGCCACCACCAGCGTGCCAACCAGCGGCACGATGATGAGCTTGAAAAGATAGCGGTCAACAGCCGTCAGCAGCGCCATGGTCGACCGCCCTTAGCAGCGTCGCTGCGGCCGCGCCAACCGGCCTGTTTCATCCGGTCGCATGTCGCTTCCGATTCCCCGGCTTTTACGCTAGCCGGTGCCTTATGCCCGCACTTCTTGTCACCGCCGCTGCCGTTTTCGGCCTTGCCGCCGCCTGTGCCCCCGGTGGCAGCACCACGGCCGCCCTTGTCACCGTGGACGGATTCCGCGACCGCGACGGCAATCTGCGGGTGGTGATCTATCGGGCGCGGGAAGACGAATTCCTGGCGTCGGGCAAATATGCCCAGCGCATCGACACGCCGATGACGCCGGCCGGCAGCATGACCGTCTGCGCGCCGGTACCGGAAGCCGGTGATTATGTCGTGGTCGCGCTGCATGACCGGGATGCCAACGGCAAGCTCGGGCCCTTTCACGACGGCGCCGGCTTCTCTCGCAACCCGAAGCTCGGGCTTTCCAAGCCCAAGATCGACAAGGTCGTGATGCGGCTGGACGGGGTGACGCCGGTTACGATTACGCTCAATTATCTGCAGGGCCTGAAGCCACAGCCCTGGCGAGGGAAACAAACTCGCTGACGGCCAGCGTCTCCGCGCGCCGCGTCGGGTCGATCCCCAACGCCCCCAGCGCGGCCAGGCCCCCGGGCAGGCCCTTCAGCGACTGACGCAGCATCTTGCGGCGCTGCCCGAAGGCGGCGGCCGTCACCCGCTCCAGCAGGCGCACCGGCACGTCGACATCGGGGAGGCGCGGGATCAGCCGCACAACCGCACTATCCACCTTGGGCGCCGGCGTGAAGGCCCGGGCGGGCAGCCCCATGTCGACCGCGACATCGCAGCGCCACTGCGCCAGCACCGAGAGCCGGCCATAGGCACCGGAGCCGGGCGCGGCGACGATGCGCTCCGCCACTTCCTTCTGGAACATCAGCGTCGCCGAGCGCCACCACGGCAGCCAGACCGCCTCGGTCAGCCAGCGGACCAAGAGCGGCGTGCCGATGTTATAGGGCAGGTTCGCGGCGATATGGGCGCCCTCCCCTGCCAGTGAGGCGGCATCCACCGCCAAAGCATCTTCATGGACCAGCGTCAGCCGGCCTGCACTGGCCGCCTGCAGTCGCGCCAGGATCGGCAGCGCGCGCCGGTCGCGCTCGACAGCGACGACGCTGGCGCCCGTCTTCAGCAGCGCCCGCGTCAGCCCGCCCGGGCCGGGGCCGACCTCATACACGCGGTCGCCCGGCGTCAGATCGATGCCGCGAACGATCCGGTCCAGCAGGTTCAGATCGAGCAGGAAGTTCTGCCCCAGCGACTTGTCGGCACGCAGGCCCTCGGCGGCGATCTCGTCGCGAAGCGGGGGCAAGGCGGCGATGGCCGCCGCCACGGTGTCGCTCAAGCTGCCTGCGCCATCGCCCTTGCCCGGGCGCAGCTTCCCGCGAGCGCGATGGCAGCGATCATCGCCCGCGGATTGGCCTCTCCGCGCCCGGCGATACCGAAGGCGGTGCCATGGTCCGGCGCGGTGCGCAGCAGCGGCAGGCCCAGAGTCATGTTGACGCCGGTATCGAAGTACAACGTCTTCAGCGGGATCAGGGCCTGGTCGTGATACATGCAGATCGCCGCGTCATAGCCGGCCCGGGCGGCGGCGTGGAACATGGTGTCGGGGGAATACGGGCCGGTCACGTCCACGCCCTCCTCCCGCAGGGCGGCGATCGCCGGCGCGATGACGTCCAGCTCCTCTCGGCCCATCGCCCCGCCTTCCCCGGCATGCGGGTTCAGGCCCGCTACCGCGAGGCGAGGACGGGGAATGCCGAAGTCCCGGATGAGCCCGCGCACCACGGCCCGGGCGCGCGACAGGATCAGCTCGGTGGTCAGCGCTTCCGAAACCTTCGCCAACGGCCGGTGAATGGTGACGGGCACAGTCCGGAGGTCGGGGCCGACCATCATCATCGCCACATTCTCGGCCGCCACGCCGCAGCGTTCGGCGACGAACTCGGTCTGGCCGGGGTGGCGGAAGCCGATCGCATAGAGCTGGGCCTTGGCAACGGGGCCCGTCACCACGCCCGAGGCTGCCCCCGAACGCGCGAGACCGACCGCCATCTCGACCGAATCAAGCGCGCAGCGTGCGCCGGCCAGATTGGGTGCCCCGGGTTCGATCTCGCCCGGATCGTCCACCTGAAGCAGCGGCAGCGCCGCCCCGAACAGCTGGGCGGCTTCGGCTGGATGGGTGATCTGCGCAATCGGGCCGTCCCAGACCGCCTCCACGCTGCGCCGGTCGCCGATGGCAAAGAAGGGCGGCAGCCGGTGTGCAGCGCGGATCGCCCAGGCCTTGGCAATCACTTCGGGCCCGATCCCGGCAGGGTCGCCCAGCGAAATCGCCAGCGGCTCCAGCAGCGGTTCCTCGCCGCCGGTCATCGACCGGGCGCCCGTCGACATGTCAGGCCCCATCGATCAGCGATAATCGATCACGGCGTCGCGACGAAGATCGCGCAGGTAACGCCGAGCGGCGCTGTTCACGCGCTGATCGTTCATTTGGCCATAGACCTGCTCGAAGCTCGGCATCCCGGCGTTGGCCGGGGGGTCGTCCCGGCCGCACAGTACCAGCACGCGCAGCCCTTCGGCCGCCGATCCGAACGGCGGGGTCGCAGCCCCGATCGGCATCGTGCCCAGCATCTGCTGCAGCGGCGCCGGAAGATCGCCCATGCGGAGCTGGTCGTTGCCGACGATCTCGGCGCCCAGCTCCTGCGCGACGGCGTCGGCCTTGCCGCAGCCGCCCATGTTGCGGGTCTTGCCCTGCACCGAGGCTGCGATCTTGCGCGCTTCCGCCTCGGAGATGTTCTCCGGCAGCTTGATGGTGAGCTGCTTCAGGCTGAGGACGGCGTTGGCTGGATCGGCCGACAGCACCTGCCGCTTGTCGACCAGCGCGATGATCGAGACGCCGCCGGGAACGGCCACCGGGTCAGAGACGGTGCCGCGCGCCAGCGTCGGCACCACGCCCTGCAGCGCCGGCGAGAGCTGGCCCGCCCGCACCCAGCCGAGATCGCCGCCGAGCGCTGCCGTCGACGCCTCGGAGAATTGCCGGGCATAGGCGACGAAGCTGGCGCCGGCGCGCACCTGGTCGACGATGCGCTTGGCGTCGGCCATCACCTGGGCCTGGAGCTCGGGCGGCGCCGACAGGAAGATCTCGCCGACACGATATTCCTCCTGGCCCTTGGATTCCTCCAGCTTGCGGATCACCGACTGCACTTCGTCGTCTCCGACGTTGATGAACGGCTCTACCTTCTTCCGCAGCAGCCGGCTCCAGGCCAGCTCGCCGCGGATCTGCTGCTTGATCGACGCCGGCGACGAGCCTCCCTCGCGCAGGAACGCTTCGAACGCCTCCTGGGTCTGGCGGAAATTGGCCGACACGCGGCGGTAGGCCTGTTCGACCTCGCCGTCCGAAATCGTCACCTCGTTCTGCTGCGCTTCTTGGATCTGCAATTTCTCGTCGATCAGGTTGCGCAGCACCTGAAGCCGAAGCACCTCGCGCTCCTCCGGCGAGATCTTGCCGCCGTTGGCGATCATGACCAGCCCCAGCCGATGATCGACATCGGTGTCGGTGATGATGTCGCCGTTCACGATCGCGGTCGCCTTGCGGACATTGGGATCGACCGTGCCCATGATCGTGATGTCGGGCAGGTTCAGCGCCGCGGCCTGGCGCTGCGACGGGGTCTG
>JANPJJ010000025.1:0-16507 GCA_031425455.1 Sandaracinobacter sp.
CGTCACCCCCATCAGCTTCATGTTCCGCTCGATCTCGTCCTTCAGCCGCCCCAGGATGCGGCGCACCCCGGGCTCCCCGGCCGCTGCCAGCGCATAGAGGTACATCCGCCCCCCCGAACACGCCCGCGCCCCCATCGCCAGCGCCTTCAGCACATGCGATCCGCGCTGGATCCCGCCGTCGCAGATGATCTCGATCTTGTCCCCCACCGCATCCGCCAATTCGCCGATCTGGTCGAACGGGCTGCGGCTCCCGTCCAGCTGCCGCCCGCCATGGTTCGAAACCATGATGGCGCTCGCCCCGATGTCGATCGCGCGCCGCGCATCGCCCACGCTCATCACCCCCTTCAGGCAGAAGGGCCGGTCGCCCCAGGCCTTCCGGATCGCCTCGGCCCGTTTCCAGTCCAGCGTCTGGTCCAGCATCTGGGTGAAATAGTCCGCCACGCTCATCGATTTCGTCGAGCCCTCGGGCAGATGCCCCTCCAGCATCGGCAGGCTGAACTTCTCGCGGAACAGATAATCCAGCGCCCAGCGCGGCTTGGTGGCATATTCCCAAACCGAGGCGGCCGTGAACCGCGGCGGCGAGGAAAAGCCCGACCGCAGGCAGCGCTCGCGGTTGCCCCCCACGATCGTGTCCACCGTCAGCGCCAGCGCATCGAACCCGCTCGCCTTGGCGCGCTCGATCATCTCGATGTTCAGCCCCTCGTCCTTGTGGACATACAGCTGGAACAGCTTGGGCCCCGCCACCTCCGCCCCGATCGCCTCCAGGCTCACCGTCGACAACGAAGAGACGCCGAACATCGTGCCATAGGCACTCGCCGCCCGCCCCACGGCCCGTTCGCCCTCCCACCAGAACAGCCGCTGCAACGCGGTCGGAGACAGGAACAGCGGCATCGCCAGCTCCCGGCCCAGGACGGTGACCCGCATGTCCACCTCGGCAACACCCGCCAGCACATCGGGCACCAGATCCACATCGTCGAACGCGGCGGTATTGCGCGCCCGGGTAAGCTCGTCATCGGCCGCCCCGTCGATATAGTCGAATACCGGTGAGGGCAGGCGGCGCTTTGCCAGGTTGCGGAAATCGGCGACGTTGTGGCAATCGGAGAGCTTCATCGGTCGTTCCTAGCGCGCAAAATCCTCCCCCGCAAAGCGGGGAGGGGACCCGGCGAAGCAGGGGGGAACGGGGGCGGGCCGCACGGAGCCGACCCCGCCCGCCGAAGCCTCCCCTCCCTCCCGCGCAGCGGAGAAGGGAGGAGGCCGGGCCTGCAGCGTGTCGCGGATTGGTGCTGCGCACGAACCGTCGTCGCCTCCGGCCTGTCCTACACCCCCGCAACGTGCCTAAAGGCCCTCCGCTGTTTCCACCGTCGATAATCCGCTGTCCTAAAGGCGGCTGGCCATGCAACGCGCAGGCGCCCGGGCACATGAGGCAGCGTGACCTTTGTGACTTTCGCGGGGTCCTGCGCGTAGCTAGTGCGAAAAGCGCGAAAAGCGCGAAAAGCTGAACGGCGGGCGGCCGGCGGCCAAGCCGCCGAGTCGGCGGGGTAAAGCAGGCAGGAAGGAAGATTGCGGGCGAAGCCCGCCTGTCGGTCGTGTCGGCTGTCGGGCTTCGCCCGTCCGGCCGCACGCCGGCCGAGCCTGCGGTGAGTCTGCACACTGTCGAAAAAAGGCTTGCGCCTTTTGTTCGCAGTGTGCAGCCACCTCCGGCTATGACCACCCTAAACCTCGCCGCCGATACCGATCGCCACGCCCCCGCCAAAATGGCGGAGCCCGACAGCTTCGTGGATGCCCGCGAAACCTTCGGGGTCGATATCGATATGCAAGTCCCGGCCTTCAGCCAGCCGGACGAGCGCGTGCCCGATCTCGACGGCAGCTATGTGTTCGATCCCGACACCACGCTCGCGATCCTGGCCGGCTTCGCCTTCAACCGCCGCGTGATGATCCAGGGCTATCACGGCACGGGCAAATCCACACACATCGAACAGGTCGCCGCCCGCCTCAACTGGCCGTGCATCCGCATCAACCTCGACAGCCACATCAGCCGCATCGATCTCGTCGGGAAAGACGCCATCGTGCTCCGCGAAGGCAAGCAGGTCACCGAATTCCGCGAGGGCCTGCTGCCCTGGGCGCTGCAGACGCCGACCGCCCTCGTGTTCGACGAATATGATGCCGGCCGCCCCGACGTGATGTTCGTGATCCAGCGCGTGTTGGAGGTGGAGGGCAAGCTCACCCTGCTCGATCAGAACCGGGTAATCCGGCCCAACCCCTTCTTCCGCCTGTTCGCCACCGCCAACACGGTCGGCCTGGGCGACACTTCGGGCCTCTATCACGGCACCCAGCAGATCAACCAGGGCCAGATGGACCGCTGGAACATCGTCACCACGCTGAACTATCTGCCGGCCGACACCGAAACCTCGATCATCCTGGCGAAATCACCCGGCCTCGATGCCAGGTTAGCTGCCAACATGGTGAAGGTCGCCGACATGACCCGCCAGGGCTTCATCGCCGGCGATATCTCCACCGTGATGTCGCCGCGCACCGTCATCACCTGGGCCCAGAACGCCGATATCTTCAAGAACCTGGGCTTCGCCTTCCGCGTCAGCTTCCTGAACCGCTGCGACGAAGCCGAACGCTCGATCGTCGCCGAATATTACCAGCGCGTCTTCGGCGAAGAACTGCCCGAGTCCGTGGTCAGCAAGGCGCGAAAGTAGCGGCTTAACCGCCCGCCAAAGCCTTCCCCGCCATCGCCGCCGCCGGAGACCCGGGGGCGGCCTTCGCCACCAGTTCCCAAACCCGCCGGGCGCTCTGCATGTCTCCGTTGGCGGCCGCGATATTGCCCTGCTCGAACATGATATCCGGGTCGCTCGGCGCCAGGGTCGAAGCCCGGCTGATCTCCCGGCTGGCGCGCCCCAAGTCGCCCTCCCGCCGCGCCAGCGCCGCCGACAACATCCAGGCCAGCGCGTCGCCCTTGGCAAGCCCCAACGCCTTGTCCAGGTCGGCCCTCGCCGCCGCCAGGTCGTTCAGGTCGGCAAAGGCCCGCGCCCGGTCGATCAGCAACCCGGCATGGCGCTGCGGCGCAAACTCCCCGGCCTGCGCGATCGCCGTCGTGAAATGGGCCACCGCGCCCCTGGCATCGCCGGCCAGGAACGCCGCATTGCCGGCCTGGCCCCAGAAATCGGCCGCCAGCGGGCTTTTCGCCGCCTCGGCCGCCTGCGCCGCCTTCCCCAGTGTGGCGGCCGCGGCCCCGAACTGCTCCCGCTTCAGCTGCGCCAGCGCCTGGCAATGCCGCGCCGGCAGCCCTCCGCCCATCGCCTGCCATTCCGCCGCGAATTGCTCGGCCTTCACGGCATCGGCCTCGATGGCGCGAACGCAGCCGTCATAACGCTTGCGGTCCAGCGCCGGGTCATAACGCTCCGGGGTCTGGGCCTGAAGGGCGGCGGGAAGGGCGAGCAGCGCGAGGATCATCGGTTTCATAAGGATCGTCTATCGCGCCACCCACATGAGCGCCAAATGAAAAGGGCCGCCCGTCGCCGGGCGGCCCTCTCCTGCAGTCGGTAAAGATCAGGCGCTGACGGCGGTTTGCCGGCGGCGGCGGGCAGCTGCGCCCACCAGGCCGAAGCCCGCAATCATCATCGCCCAGGTCGCCGGCTCGGGCACGCCCGGCTCGACGATGATGCCACCCACGCCCTTGAACCCGAAGATGAAGGTCGACCGACCGGCCGTGGTACCGAGGCGATCGTCCGATGCCTGACCCAGCGAGTAGATCTCGGCTTCCACGTCGTTCAACGCGGTGAAGGCGGCCCGCTCGGTCGGCGCTGCACCGTAGAAAATGGTCAGCGTCAGGCTCTCTCCGGCGGCGATGCCGTCGAAGATGAGGTCGAAGTTGGCGCCATGGTCGCTCGGCCCGAGATCGGTGAAGTCCCCGGTGCCGCCGGCGAGCAGCTGGGAGCAGCCTGCCAGCGGGTTGCTGTCGCAGAAGCCGTTGTTGTTGGCGGCGAGCACGTTAACCGCGCCCGTAGTCCCGCCGATCGTCGAATATTCGTTGAACGGGGTCGGCTCGACGTCCCAGTCCATGGTACGACGATAGACGATTTGCCCGCTCGTCATCATGGAGATGTTCTTGATCGTGACGTCGACCTGATAGAGGTTTGAGTTGGCCGACGGCGAATAGAAGTGCGTGACCTCAAACAGGTCGCCGATGGTCGCCACGGTGGTTGCCGTCGACGCCGTGCTGGCAAAGCTGACAAAGGTCAGGCCACCGGTGCCCGACGCGTTGTTGGCATAACCCGACACGGACGCGCCGATATCGGCCACGCCCCAGCCTTCGCAAAGGCAGCCAGGTGCAGTCGATTCGTAGCCGGTCCGCAGGTCGCGCAAGCCTACGGTGGTGGTGCCGCCGGTGCTGGCGGGCCCGCCCCGGACATTCAGCTGCCCCAGGCTGTCAACGCCGAGCTGAATGGTACCATTGTCGATGAAAGCCTGGGCCGAAACCGGCGCAGCCGCCACCGCCGCCAGCCCGAAGGCCGACGCGAGAAGAAGTTGCTTCATTTTAGTTCCCCTGTTGCAATGAACTTGCTCTCAGAGATATGCAATCCTTATGCCAAACCAGACCATTTAACCACTGGCCTGAAATTACAGCCATTTCGTCGACCGCGCAGGTTGAGCAACCGTCAGCTTTGTAAAAAATCCCGACGCAAACTGGCTGGATTCACTTAAACCGCTTCCTCAAGCAGCCCGAGCAACTGCTCCCGCAGCAGCTGCAGCCCCCGGGGCGAGGACATCCGGTGGTCGCCATTCTTCACCATCACCAGTTCGACGTCGTCGCTTTCCAGCCGTCCCAGCAACCGCCGCGACACCGCCGGCGGCACGTCGCGGTCCCCCAGCCCGTGGATCAGCCGCACCGGACAGGCCAGCGCAATAGGCCGGTGCAGCAGGCACGCCGCCGGGCCGTCCTCCAGCAGCGCCCGGCTGTAGCGATAGGGCGCGTCGGCATAGGCGCTCGGCCGGAGGATATGGCCGCGGTCGCGCAGCATCTCCCGATCCGCGACCGTCAGCGTCAGGCCCCATCGGGTGAAATCCGGCGCAGCGGCGATCCCCACCATCCCCGCCACCCGCGACGGCATGTCCAGCGCGAGGTGCAGCATAATCCAGCCCCCCATGGAGGACCCCACCAGCAGCAGCGGCCCCGGCGCCAGTGCGTTCGCGACCGCTCGGGCATCGGCGGCCCAGCGCCGGATCGTGCCGTCGTCGAAAGCGCCTTCGGATCGCCCGCAGCCGGAATAATCCAGCAGCAGGCAGGCGCGCCCGGTCTCCTGCGCGAAGTCAATCAGCCAGGCGGCCTTGGTGCCGGTCATGTCCGACATATAGCCGGGCAGGAACATCAGGGTCGGGCCGCGCCCGGGCAGGTGCCGCGCCGCCAGCCGCACGCCGTCGCCCCGGTCCACCCGGCGCAGCGGCGCCACCGTATCGATTTCGCTCATCGAGCTGCTTTACCCGTCGGCAGGCCTTTGCGACAGGCCACGCGTCCCCTACACCCCGCCGGTGACTCGCGACCTGCCCAGAGACCCGCTTTCAGCCTTGCATTCCATCTTCGGTTTCGAGGGCTTCCGCGGCCCTCAGGCCGGGGTGATCGCCGATGTGATGGCCGGCCGCGACGTCGCGCTGGTGATGCCCACCGGCGCCGGCAAGTCGCTCTGCTATCAGATCCCCGCCATCTGCCGCCCCGGCTGCGGCGTCATCGTGTCGCCGCTGATCGCGCTGATGGCCGATCAGGTGCGCGCGCTGACACTCGCCGGGGTGCGAGCCGCTGCGCTGAACAGCCAATCGGCCGACAGCGCGGAGACCATCCGCGCCTTCCGCGACGGCGACCTCGACCTCCTCTACGTCGCGCCGGAGCGTGCGGGACAAGAAAGCTTCCGCAGCCTCGTCCGCCAGGCAGCCCTGGACAAGGGCGTCAGCCTGGTTGCGATCGACGAGGCACATTGCGTCAGCCAGTGGGGCCATGATTTCCGGCCCGATTATCGCCGGCTGAAGGCGCTCGCCGACCTGCTGCCCGGGGTCCCCCGGCTGGCGCTGACGGCGACGGCGGACGCCATGACCCGCGCCGACATCTGCGAGCAGCTCGGGATCGACCCCGGGCGGCTGGTCGTCGCCGGGTTCGACCGGCCCAATATCCGCTACCAGGCCGAAGCCAAGCGCGACCCGGCGCGCCAGCTCGCCGCCTTCGTGAAGGCGCAGGGCCCCGTCGCCGGCATCGTCTATTGCCAGACCCGCGCCGGCGCGGAGCAGGCCGCCGCAGGTCTCGCGGCCGCAGGCAGCCCCAGCCTCGTCTATCATGCAGGGCTTTCAGCCGAGGTCCGCCAGACCAACCAGCGCGCCTTCCAGCGCGCAGAGCTTGGCGTGATGTGCGCGACGGTCGCGTTCGGAATGGGGATCGACAAGCCCGACATCCGCTTCGTCAGCCACCTGGGCCTGCCGAAATCCATCGAGGCCTATTATCAGGAAACCGGTCGCGCCGGGCGCGACGGCGCCCCCGCCATCGCGCACCTGATCTGGGGCCCCGCTGACGTGACCCTGGCACGCCAGCGCATCGAGCAGGGCGACGCCGAGGACGCGCGCAAGGCGCATGAGCTGGGCCAGGTGCAGAAGATCGCCGCCTGGGCCGAAACGCTGGGCTGCCGCCGCGTGCCGTTGCTCACCCATTTCGGCGAGGCGGACGTCGCCCCCTGCGGCAACTGCGACAATTGCCTGCAGGCCCCCGCTACCCTCGACATGACGGAGGCTGCGCGCAAGCTCCTGTCGGCCGTTTATCGCACCGGGCAGATGTTCGGGCTCGCCCATGTCGCCAAGGTGCTTCGCGGCGCCGACGACGAGCGGGTAGTGCGCTTCGGCCACAGCCAGCTTGCGGTGTTCGGGATCGGCAAGGAACTGGCGGAATCGCAATGGCTGCGGCTCGGCCGGGTGCTGGAAGGCCATGATGCGCTGGTGCGCGACAGCGCCCATGGCGGACTTCGGCTCGGCCCGGCGGCGCGGCCGATCCTGAAGGGCGAAGCTCCGGTTGCCGTCCGTGCCGACGACTGGACGCCCGCTTCACAGAAAGGGGAGCGCCGCAAGCGCCGCGCCGCCACGGCCGAGCCGCTGCCTGCGGCCGACGCGGGCCTGTTCGAGGCGCTGAGGGCCTGGCGCCGCAACCAGGCCGAAGCCGACGATGTGCCTGCCTTCGTGATCCTGCACGACAGCAGCTTGAAAGCCATTGCCGAAGCCCGACCCGGCTCGACGGCCGAGCTGTCGCGGGTGCCGGGCATCGGCGCCGCCAAGCTGGACCGCTTCGGCGCAGCGCTGCTAGAGGTGGTGGCAAGCAGCTGATCCGTTGTAGTCTTGCGCCGGTACCGGGCGGGATGCAGACTATGTTCAGGCAGTGGAGCGATGATAAGCGCGGTTGAAAACGAGGAGACCGACGATGCGAATTGCAGCCATCCTGTCCGCCGCCGCCTTGCTGGCGATGCCCACGGCGCCGCTCGCCGCCAGAGACCAGACCCAGTGGGTCCATGATGGCAAGCGCTACACCAGCTACGAGGAGTGCCGCGCCGCCAAGAAACGTTCCAAGGCCCGGGCGGCGATCGCCGGCGCGGCCGTTGCCGGCGGAGTCACGGCGATCGCCGGCGGCAGCCTGGGCGAGACGGCACTGGTAGCAGGCGCCGGCGCGCTTGCCGGGTCGGCGATTGGGAAAAATGCCAAAAAATGTTGAGCGGGGGGTTACCGGGGGGCCTGTGCGCCCGCCGGCTCCCCATCGACGATCTCTCGGTCCACATCCTCGAAGCCGGCGACCCGGCCGACCCCACGCTGCTGCTGCTCCACGGCTTCCCCGAGCTCGCCTGGAGCTGGCGTCATGTCATGCCGGCGCTGGCAGCCGCGGGCTATCATGTCCTCGCGCCGGACCAGCGCGGCTATGGCGGAACGACCGGGCACGATCCCGCCGACCTGGCGCAGTTCCGCCTGCTGAACCTGGCACGCGATGCGATGGGTCTCGTCGCTGCTCTCGGCAAGGCCGATGTCGCTGCCGTGGTGGGCCATGATTTCGGCGCTCCGGTCGCCGCCTTCGCCGCACTCGCCCGGCCCGACATCTTCCGCCGCGCCGTGTTGATGAGCGCGCCTTTCCCAGGCACGCCGACCTTTCCCTTCGCCGCGCCTCCACTAGGGCCCGACCTTGAGGCCGCGCTCGCCGCGCTCGACCCCCCCCGCAAACATTATCAGCTCTATTACTCCACCAACGATGCTGCCGCCGACATGGATCGTCCGCCGCAAGGCCTGCACGCCTTTCTACGCGCCTATTATCATGTGAAAAGCGCCGGCTGGGCCGAGAACCGTCCGCACCCTCTGGCGAACCGGAGCGCCGACGAGCTGGCGAAGCTCCCCACCTATTATATCATGGACCTGGCCAAAGGCATGGCCGAGACCGCCGCCGAGCACATGCCGTCGCCGGCCGAAATCGCCGCCTGCGCCTGGCTCCCCGACGACGACCTCGCCGTCTATACCCAAGCCTTCGCCCGCACCGGCTTTGGCCCTGCGCTGCTCTGGTATCGCGCGATCACCTCCCGGCGCTTCCAGGCCGATTTAGACCTGTTCGCCGGCCGCCGGATCGAGGTGCCCGGCGTGTTCATCGCCGGCGCCGCGGACTGGGGCGTCCACCAGGCTCCGGGCGCCTTCCCGGCAATGCAGGCCCGCGCGTTCGCGCGGCCGCCCGCTGTTCAGATGGTGGAAGGCGCCGGCCACTGGGTCCAGCAGGAACAGCCGGAGTCGGTCGCCCGGCTGCTGCTCGATTTCCTGGGCCGGCCCGTCATCCCGGCGTAGGCCGGAATCTCCCCCGCTTGCGCAAGCGCAACGAAGCGCGGGAAGGTCTCAGGTCACCTCTTCCTGAACAGCACTTCGCCGCGACGGCTGACATAAAGCTTTTCGAAGCTGGCCGGGTCGAAATAGGCCTCGACCCGATCGCCCTCGGGGGTGGTGCCATAGACTTCATAGCAGCCGCCATCGACCTTCGCCTTGCGCACCTGCCAGCCCTGTTTCGTCAACTCGGCCGTCAGCGCCTCGGTGCCGCGCCAGCTTTCCTTGGGTGTGTTGCAGGTCATCACGCCGGTCGCGGCGGCCGGTGCCGCGAGGGCAAACGCCAGAGCCAGCGCGGCAAAAGCTGATTTCATCATGAGAACGTCCTTTCGGGGGAGGGGCGCCGCCGCGCGACGCGTACGGCCTGGAGAAGGATCAGCGGCAGGAAATGCGCCAGTGCCGTCCATCTGTTGTTGTGGATGAAAGCCCAGTGAACCAGCGTCAGCGCGGCCGCCGGATAGGCCAGGCGCTGCACCCGCTTCCAGCCGGATTTCAGCGCCCGCATCGCCGCATCGCTGCTGGTGACAGCCAGCGGCAGCATCAGCGCCAACGCCGCCCAGCCCGGCCAGATGCCGATCGCCGGCGCCTCGGCAAGAATATCGTCCAGGCTGCCCATCGCGCCGACGTAGAAGAATGTGTGCAGCGCGGCGTAGCCGAACGCCGCCAAGCCGATCGCACGGCGGTGGCGCAGCAGCCAGCGTAGCGGGCGGGTTTCTGGGAAGATCTGCACGAGCGGGGTGATCGCCAGTGCCACGACCAGCAGCCGTGCCGACAGCTCCCCGGTCGGATGGAGCAGGTCTTCCCAGTCATAATTGTCCAGGGCCCAAGCCTGTGACAGCCAGAGCAGCGCCGGGAGGGCGAGGGCGGCCCAGATCAGGGCTTTGGGGAGCTGGCGCGGCACAGCGTTGGGGTAACGTTATTGAAAATTGTTCGCAAGAATGAAGTTTGCTTAAGTTGGGGGCGGGCGGTGGCGGAGACCCCGAGTCCGCTTTGGATTGGCGAAGAGAGAAGGAAGAACGCGGCAAAGCCGCATCGTCGCACGGGTCCGGCGAGCGTAGCTCGCCGCCCCGCCGGCCGGAGGTGCGCCGCGTCCGGCGACTAGCGCTTGCGCGCGAGCGCTGGCCGGCTCCGCTCGGAGAACAGCTCCGCCAATTGCTCCACCATCGCCCCGCCCAGTTGCTCCGCATCCATGATCGTCACCGCACGGCGATAATAGCGTGTCACGTCATGTCCGATCCCAATCGCAATCAGCTCCACCGGGCTCTTGCCTTCGATCCAGCCGATCACCTGGCGCAAGTGGCGCTCCAGATAATTGCCGCTGTTCACGCTCAGCGTCGAATCATCGACCGGCGCGCCGTCGGAAATCACCATCAGGATGCGCCGGTCCTCGGGCCTGGCCAGCAGCCGGTTGTGCGCCCACAGCAAAGCCTCGCCGTCGATATTCTCCTTCAGCAGCCCCTCGCGCATCATCAGGCCCAGGTTGCGCCGCGCCCGCCGCCACGGCGCGTCGGCCTGCTTGTAGATGATGTGCCGAAGGTCGTTGAGGCGTCCCGGCTTGGCCGGGCGCCCGCCGCCCAGCCACTTCTCGCGGCTCTGCCCGCCCTTCCAGGCGCGCGTCGTAAACCCCAGGATTTCCGTCTTCACCCCGCACCGCTCCAGCGTTCGCGCCAGGATATCGGCAGAAATCGCCGCAATCGAAATTGGCCGCCCGCGCATCGAGCCCGAATTATCGATCAGCAGCGTAACCACCGTGTCGCGGAACTCGGTATCGCGCTCCACCTTGTAGCTCAGCGCATGTTCGGGCTGCACCACCACGCGCGTCAGCCGCGCCGGATCCAGCATTCCTTCCTCCTGGTCGAAGTCCCAGCTGCGGTTCTGCTGCGCCATCAGCCGCCGTTGCAGCCGGTTGGCCAGCTTCGTGACCGCGCCCTGCAAGGTTACCAGCTGCTGGTCCAGATAGCCGCGCAGCCGGGCCAGCTCCTCGCTGTCGCAAAGCTCCTCGGCCGTCACCATCTCGTCATATTCGGTCGTCCAGGCACGATAGGCGAAGTCCGGCGGCAGCTTGCTGTCGGGCAGGTTCGGCCGCCACGGCATCATGCCGTCCTCGCCCTCCTCGCCCAGCTCCGCGTCCGACACCATATCGGTGTCCATCTCCACTTCCTGGGTCTCGCCGTCGCTGTCGCCGCTTTCCTGCTCCTCGGCTCGGGTCTCGACTGACTGCTCGCTGTTCGCGGCTTCGCTGTCCTCCTCGCCCTCGTCGTCGCCGGGGCTTTCCTCCTCGCTGTCGTCCCCCTCGGGCTCGCTGTCCTCGTCCGCCGGGGAGTCCGGGTCGTCCGCCAGCCCCAGATCGTGCAGCACGCGCACAAAGGCTTCGGCAAAGGCCGCCTGGTCGCCCGAAGCTGCCGCCAGGGCGTCGAGATGCGTGGCCGCCACCGCCTCCACCCGCCCGCGGACCATGTCGACCCCGTTCGCCGCACTTTCCGGCACCGCCTCTCCGGTCAACCGCTCGCGTACCAGAAGGCCCATCGCGGTTGCCAAGGGCACTTCATCGGGGGTGCGGGCGCGCGCGATCGCGTCCGTCTTCATTCGCACGTCAAGCATGCGCTTCAGGTTCAGCGCCACGCCCGCCATGTCGCGTCCGCCGACGGCCTCGATACGCGCCTGTTCGGCCGCGTTCAGCATCTCGCGCGCAAGCCCCGGCCCGACCTGCACCGCGGCGTGGGCGCCAGCATCGTGCAGGCGCCGTCTCAGCGCAAAACTGTCGGCCCAGCCGCGCGCCTCGGCGGCCTGCTCGGCAGAGAGCGCGCGCGCCGGCTGCGGCACCCGCGCCTGGTCGCCATGGCAGGCCGGCTTGTCCGCGGTATAGGCCAGCTCGAATTCGGCGCGTCGCCCCAGCGCGCGCATGCCGGCTGCCAGCGCCTGGCGGAAATCTTCAAGACGGTCGGGTTCGGCCATGCCCGGCGTCTTAGCCCAGGGTCGTCAGTGGGTGCACCCTGATATTTCGTCGCTTACCCGCGCGGCGCAATTCCGAAGAAATAAGCAGCGACGAAGGCCGCAATCGCCAGCACAATCCCGATCATCAGAACATAGCGCATCGGGCCGATCTCCACGCCCGACCGCACGTTCACGGCCTCGGTCTCGTTCTCGGCAGCCTCGTGCGGGGTTTCGTTCTCGGGCGCCAGCGGGTGCTGGTCGGCGTCGTTCGGGGTCGTGGGGTCAGGCATGGGACCTAAACGGTGTTGCGTGATGATTTGTTCCGTTTGGGGGAGGGGAAGGAGAAACGAGGAAGGGGGAAAGAGGAAGGAAGGGGCGTGGCAAAGCCACACCGTCGGTCACGTAAAAAGGGCGGGGTGATCCCCGCCCTTTTTCGTGCCGGCCGAGCACTGCGTGCGAGTCCCTGGACGAGTGCTGCGCCCTCGCTCAAGGCCGCACTTGGCTAGAACCTCTGCCTGACCGTCACCCCGATCGTGCGGGGTGCCCCGATGTTATAGCCCAGCCGGGCCCGGCCGCCGCGTTCGCGGTCGAAGCTCAGCAGCGGGTTCTCGTCGAACAGGTTGTTGGCATAGACGGTGATGTCGGTGCCCGATGCCATCTTCACGCCCGCCGAGATGTTCACCAGATTATAGGCCGGCAGCCGGAGGTCCAGCGTGGTGCCCGCCGTGCCGGTCGCCCCGCCGAACGGCAGGCCCGACACGAAGGTGCGCGGGTTGTTCTCCTGGTCGCTCGGCTGGGTAAAGCGCGAGCCGACATGCTGGAACGTCGCCGACAGGAAGCCGTCCATCCGGTCCGACAGCGCCGTCTCGTAGGTCGCGGTCGCGGCCATCTGGAACTCGGGCACGGTCGGCAGGCGGTTGCCGTCGCGGATGCCGCCCAGCACATTGCCGTTGCCGTCCACCACGGTCGAGTCGAACTCAGCCTGGATAATGCTGCCGTTCAACGAGATGTTGAACCCGGTCGCGATATCGACTCCGATTTCCGCCTCGATCCCCATGGTGTGCGCCTTGGGCACGTTGAACACCACCCGCGACGAGCAGGAGCCGGCGTCCAGCGTCACCTGGAGGTTGCGGATGTCAGTGTAGAAGGCGGCCGCATTGAAGCGAAGGCCATTGGGCCCGCGGGCCCGGATCCCGGCCTCGTAGTTCCACAGAGTCTCGTCGTCATAATCCTGATATCCGCCGAAGATCGCTTCGTCGTCGGGCGTGCAGAGCGGCAGGTTCAGGGGATCGTTCACCCCGCCCAGCCGGAAACCCTTCGAAGCCTGCGCATTCACCGTGAGATCGTCTGACGGCTTCCAGCTGAGCAGGAAGCGCGGCGTGAAGCCGTCGGACTTGGTGGTGTCCTCGCGGTTGTCACCATTGGCGAACAGCCCGCCCGACTTGAACGTCCGCTCTTCCTCGAAGTCATACCAGCGCAGGCCACCGGTCGCCGTCAGGCTGCCGAATTCATAGCTGACTTCCCCGAACAGCGCCTTTTGCTTGATCGAATAGGGCAGGTCGGAGTTGTAGGGCGAGTTTGCCGGGAAGCCGTTGGCGACAGCTGCCGAGGTCCCGGCGCCCAGCGCGGCGTCGGTAAAGGCATCATAGCCCGGGGTCGGCAGCCGCTGCTCGTAGGTGCGGTCCACGTCGGAGCAGAACCCGCCGAACAGCCACTGGAACGGGCCGTCATAGTCCGACGACAGCCGAACTTCCTGGGTGAACTGCTTCAGCTTGGTGGCATCGCGCAGGTTGGAGGGCAGCCGCACCGCCGCGTCCGGGAAGCCGAGATCGACCGAGACCGACCCGGTCAGCGCCGAGGCGTCGCGCGACACCAGGATGTCGCGGTCGACATAGCTCGTCACCGACGTCAGCGTGACCGAGCCGAAGCCGATGTTCGCCGTCAGGTCGGCCAGCAGGAACTCGTCCTCGAAACCTTCGCGCAGCAGCAGATACTGCTCGCGCTCGCCCAGCTGGATGGCGGGCCGCGTCGTCGTATAGGGGTTGGCGTAAAGGCTGAAAACTTCCTGCCGGTTGAAGCCGTTGGCCTCTACCTTCTGGTAGACGATCCGCGGCGTGATCGTAATGTCCTCGGTCGGCATGAAAGCGAGGCTCAGCCGCCCGCCGTAACGCTTGCCGTCGTTCACATCCTCGGTAAGGCTGCCGCCTTCACCCAGCGCATTCACGAACCCGCCGTACTGCGTGTAGTAGCCGACCGCCCGCGCCGCGAATTTGTCGCCAAGCGGCAGGTTGACCGCCCCCTTGACGTGCCAGCCGATATCGTCGCCGTCGACAAGGTTCACATTGCCTTCGACCGTGCCTTCTACGCCGTCGGTGGTCGGCTGGTTGGTGATGTAGCGGATGGTACCGCCCACCGAACCGGAGCCGAACAGCGTGCCCTGCGGCCCGCGCAGCGTCTCCACCCGGTTCAGGTCGAACAGGTCGATATCGGGGGTGAACAGGCTGAGCGAAACCACGGTTTCATCCAGGTAAATGCCCACTTGTTCCTTCACGCCAGGCTGGTCGCGCACGATCTGCCCGGCGGAAACGCCCCGCACCGAAACCTGGCTCTGGCCGGGCCCGAGATTCTGCACCGTCAGGCCGGCCACATTGCGGCTGATATCCTCGATCGTGGTGGCGCCGGTGCGTTCGATATCGGCCGCAGTCTGCGCGTTGATCGAGAAGGGGACGTCCTGCAACGTGGTCTCACGCTTGGTCGCGGTTACGATGATATCGTCGTTGGCGCCGGCGTCGACTTCCTGAGCGAAGGCGGCGCCGCCGCTCGTCATCCCGAGGACGGTGGCAAGCGCCGAAGCGGTCAACAAGGTGCAGATATTGACGGTCATGATAGGAGTCTTCCCCAAGGTCTTGTGAACTTGCGGAATCTATCGGCATTAACCATCCCCGCCAAGGGTTGATCGGCTGGAGTCTCTTCTTTGCTGCCACCCTGTTACAGGGAAGCCACAGCCAGGGCCGGACCAGCGCCGGGCCAGGGCCGGACTTGAATCGGGCGTGTGCGCCGATTAGCGACCGTCGGAAGCAGGGGGTGTTTTCATGGCAGCTTCGAAGTCGTTCGGGTCTCGTCTCAGTCGTTTCCTCGGCTGGCTGCTGCTGATCCTTCTCATCGTCGCGGCGCTCGCCGCGGGCTGGCTCTGGTGGGGCATGCAGCGCTCGGTCCCCCAGCTGGAGGGCGAACTCGCGCTGCCCGGCTTGTCGGCGCCGGTCACCGTCACCCGCGACGCGCTCGGCACCGCCACCATCACCGGGGGCAGCCGCACCGATGTCGCCCGCGCGCTCGGCTATCTCCACGCCCAGGACCGCTATTTCCGCATGGACATGCTGCGCCGTTTCGCCGCCGGAGAACTTGCGGCGCTGTCCGGCGCGCAGATGGCCGACATCGACCGGGTCGTTCGCCTGCACCGGTTCCGCGCCCGGGCGAAATCCATGGTGGCAGCAATGTCGCCTGCCGAGCGCGCGATGCTGGACACCTATGTGGGGGGCGTGAACGCCGGCCGCGAGGCGCTTGGTGGCGCGCCGTTCGAATACATCCTGCTTCGCGGCAGCCCTGCGCCCTGGACACCCGAGGACTCGCTGCTCGTCATCTTCGCCATGTATCTGAACCTGCAACCGGCAACGCCGCAGGTGGAACTCGAACGCGCACATGCCGCCCGTCGGCTAGGTCCCGACATGGCAGCCTTTCTCTACCCTTCGACAACGCCGCTCGACGCCCCGATCGACGGCAGCACGCTTGCCCCGCCGCCGATGCCCCTGTCGATCGCCCCGATGGCCACCGCCCCCGTCCAGCCCCCGGCCGACGTCCGCGTGGCCGCCGCGGTCGGCTCCAACAACTGGGCAGTGGGCGGCGCGCTGACCGAAACCGGAGCCGCCCTGGTCGCCAACGACATGCACCTCGGCCTCGACGTGCCGAGCATCTGGTACCGTGCCCGCCTGGTGGTGAAGCCTGCCCCCGGCTCGGCTGAGCGCCCGCTCGACGCCACCGGGGTTACGCTGCCCGGCACGCCGTTCCTGGTTGCTGGTTCCAACGGCCGGATCGCCTGGGGCTATACCAACAGCTATATCGATACGTCGGACGCGGTCATTGTCGAGTGGATCGATGAGAAGGCCGGGCGCTATCGCACCCCTGCGGGCCCGGCGACGATCCGGCGCACCGACGAACGGCACTGCATCCGCACCGAGTGCGAGGTACTTCCCGTGCGCGACACCATCTGGGGCCCGATCATCGGCAAGGACGCCTTCGGCCGCAGCATCGCGATGCGCTGGACGGCGCACAACCCGGACGCAGTCCGGCTGGGCGCGGCGCTGGAAATGGAGCAGGCCGGCAGCGTCGCGGAAGCCATCGCGATCGCCCAGCGCTCCGGTATCCCGCAGCAGAACTTCATGGTCGGCGACCGTGCCGGCAACATCGGCTGGACCCTGATCGGCCGCGTGCCGGCACGCTTCGGCTTCAGCGGTGAGGATGCCGTCAGCTTCGCCGACGGCACACGCGGCTGGGCCGGCGATCTCTCGCCGGGCGACACGCCCAGCATCGTCAATCCGCCGAACCACCGGCTGTGGACTGCGAACAGCCGCGTTGTCGGCGGCGATGCTTTCGCGAAACTGGGGGACGGCGGCTATGATACCGGTGCCCGCGCCGGCCG
>JANPJJ010000026.1:0-11364 GCA_031425455.1 Sandaracinobacter sp.
GGTTGCGTAACCCTTTCCTCGCTTGGGCTGAAAGTAGCAAGGCCAGCTACGCACAATCCGTCGAGCGCACCCGTAGTCATGTTTCGAAGCGCGATAGATGAATTATGGTTCATCGATCCGACTGTTGCCGCCAAACACCAGTGCTTCAGCTTCAATGCGGCCGTTGCAAAGGCGAGCAGCAGCGCCCTTGGCGCCGCTGGCATCGTGGGTGTCGAAGGTGTCATCAGCGGCTCCACCGGGAAATTCTCGGACGAGGAGGAAGAAGACGGTACCGTGCGGAACGCCGGCCGCACCTTCGAGATCGTGGCCCGTGCCGGTGCGCTGATTTCGGCGAAAACGCTGGTCTATGGGCGCGGCGGCTTGCCGCCCAAGCCGCAGCTATTCCGCGGCCAGCGCCTGAGGCTCCGGCACCTTCTGCCCCGGGGCCGCGGCCACTTCCAGGAGCCGCTTTTCCAGCGCCCGCATCCGCGCCGGCTGCTCGATCTTGTCCCCGGTCAGGTCGGTCAAATAGAAGGTGTCCACCGCGCGTTCGCCATAGGTCGCGACGTGGGCCGAGTGGATCGTCACCTTGGCGCCATAAAGCGCATAGGTCAGCGCATAGAGCAGCGCGGGCCGGTCGAGCGCGTTGACTTCCACCACGGTAAAGCGGTTCGACGCCTTGTTGTCGATGAAGACCTGCGGGACCACGCGGAATGCTTCCTGGCGCCGGCGCGGCAGCGGCCTGGCGGTCAGCCGGTCGCCCAGCTTCACCTTGCCTGCCAGCGCATCGGCAATGGCCTTTTCCATGCGCTGCAACCGGTGCGGCTCGTCGAACGGGCCTCCCACCGGATCCTGCACGACCAGATTGTCCAGCGCCATGCCGTCTTTCGTGGTGTGGATCCGCGCATCGACGATGGTGGCGCCGCCCAGCGCAATGCCGCCGGCGATCCGGTAGAACAGGCCCGGATGGTCGGCGGCATAGACGGTGACCAGCGTGGTGCCTCGATCTGGGTAGGGCATGGAGCGGATCGTGAACTGGCGCTGTTCGAGGTCGGCGTCGGCGACCAGGGCCATGTTGGCGGCCAGCACGTCGGCCGGTTCGGACAGCCAGTAACTGTCCGGCAGGCGATTGGCATAGGCCACGAAGCCCGCATCGGCCCAGCCCATCACCGCTTTCAGCCGGTCCTGCCGTGCCTCGATCCGCTCGCGCCGCCCGGTCTGCTTGTGCCCCAGGCGGAGCACTTCCTCGGCCGAGTTATAGAGCGTGGTGAGAAGCTGGGCCTTCCAGTTGTTCCAGACCCCCGGCCCGACGGCCCGGATGTCGACCACGGTCAGGATCAGCAGCAGTCGCAACCGCTCGACCGAGGCGACCGATTCCACGAAATCCAGGATCGTCTTGTAGTCGGACAGGTCGCGCTTGAAGGCGGTCGCCGACATCAGCAGATGCTGCCGCACAAGCCAGGCGACCGTATCGGTCTCGGCATCGCTCAGCCCGAGCCGCGGGCAGAGCTTGCGGGCGACCTCCTCGCCCAGCACGCTGTGGTCGCCGCCGCGGCCCTTGGCGATGTCGTGCAGCAGTACCGCAACATACAGCACTCGGCGCGATACCAGCTGCTTGATGACGGCGGTGGAAAGCGGATGGTCGTCCTTCAGCGCACCCTTCTCGATCCGCGCAACGAGCCCGATGGCCCGGATGGTGTGCTCGTCGACCGTGTAGTGGTGGTACATGTCCCACTGCATTTTCGCCACAACGCGGCCGAAGTCGGGCACGAAGCGTCCGAATACGCCGGCCTCGTTCATCCAGCGCAGCACCGTTTCGGGATCGCGCTTCGAGGTCAGCACGTCGAGGAAGAAGGCATTGGCCCGCGGGTCCTGTCGCACCGATTCCGTGATCAGCCCCTCGTCGCGGGTCGCCTGCCGAAGCGTGAGTGGGTGGATTTCCAGACCCTCGCGGTCGGCGATCTGGAACAGTTCGATGAGGCGCACCGGATCCTGCGCGAAAAAGTCGTCGGTCGGCGCCTCGATGCGGCCTCGCACCAGGCGGAAGCCGTTGAGGCGGGTAGGCCGGCGCGCGATGCGCGGCATCCAGCTGGTTCGCGCATGCTGCTCCTCCAGATGGGCCAGGAACAGCGCCGTCAGGCTGCCCACCGCTCGGGCGGTGAGGAAATAGTGCCGCATGAAGCGCTCGACATCGGAGACGCCCGGCCGGTTGGCGTAGTTCATGCGGCGGGCGAGATCGCGCTGCACATCGAACGTCAGCCGTTCCTCGGCCCGACCGACGAGATCGTGCAGGTTTACCCGCACCGCCCAAAGATGGTTCTGCGCGCGCTGGAACTGGCGATATTCCGCTGGCGTGAACAACCCCTTGTCGACCAGTTCGGCCGAGGTCTGCACCTGCATCGCGAACTTGCCGATCCAGAACAGGGTCTGGAGATCGCGCAAGCCGCCCTTGCCGTCCTTCAGGTTCGGCTCGACGACATAGCGGCTGTCGCCCATGCGCTTGTGGCGCTCGTCGCGTTCCACCAGCTTGGTGGTGATGAAGTCGCGCGCCTGGCCGTTC
The DNA here is from genome assembly GCA_031425455.1 of Sandaracinobacter sp. Classification (GTDB taxonomy): domain Bacteria; phylum Pseudomonadota; class Alphaproteobacteria; order Sphingomonadales; family Sphingomonadaceae; genus Sandaracinobacteroides. Next base: position 2,540 of record JANPJJ010000026.1, read on the forward strand.
ACGATCTCCTTCGCAAATCTCGCCCGTGCTTCGTCGTACAAAGGCTGGTCGCCCCAGAGATAGCGTGCCTCCAGAAGGGAGGTTTTCACGCTGAGGTCGGATTTCGCCATCCGGATCATCTCGTCCGGCGTGCGCGTGGAATGGCCGACCTTCAGGCCGAGGTCCCACAGAATGTAGAGGATGGCTTCCACCACCTGCTCTACCCAGGCAGTCGAGCGCAGCGGGCACAGGAACATGATGTCGACATCGGAAAAGGGCGCCATCTCGGCCCGGCCATAGCCTCCGACGGCGGCCAGGCAGATGCGCTCGGCCGCGCTTGGATTGTCGTGCCGGTAGAGGTGCTGGGTGGTCGCATCGAACGCCAGGCGCAGGATCTGGTCGGTAAGGAAGCTCTGGGCGCTGGCCAGCTCCAGCCCGCGGCCCGGCGTGGCATGGATGCGCCGCCTGATTTCGGCCCGGCCCGCGTCCAGCGCGGTCTTCAGCGTGGCGGCCACGGCCTGGCGTCGGGCTTCAGGCGCGGCGCTTTCCAGGGCTAGCGCCACCGCTTCGCCGACCTGCCGCCGGTCGACGATGGCGCGGCGGTTCGGAACATGGTCGTAGAGGCCGCTCATGCGCTCGCCCGGCGCCCCGAGTAGCGGCCGGCGGCCACGAACAGCGCGCCCGCAGCGGCGAAGCCGAGCCCGAGGAACAGAATATTGAGGAGGGTCTGCGGATAGCCGAGGCTCGGCACGTCGATGAAGAAATAGGCGTACCAGCCGTCCACGGCGCCGCGCGCCAGGGCATAGACCGCATATCCGAAAGGCCAGATCGTGAAGACCGGGATATCGGCGAACGACAGCCGTGCCCGGTCTACGAAGGCAAGCCACCACAGCAGCGTGAAGGCGGGAACGAGCGTATGCGCGCCTAGGTTGGCCACCCAGTCCCACCCGACCGGGTGGTGGGTGGCGGACAGCAGCAAATGATAGACGGTGCCGACCAGCAGGATCGAAAGCGTAAGTGCCGTCAGAGTGCGCGGCGAAACGTTGCGGCCTGCCGCAACGGCGAGCATGGCAATCCCCACCCAGCAGTTGGTGAGCAAGGTGAAATAGCCGAGGAAACGCCACAGCGCCGCCAGCGGCCCCTGCCCCATCGCGGCAAAGGTCTGGACCATCAGCGCATACTGCAAAACCAGGGTCGCCAGTGCGAGCAACCCCAGAGCGGCTGCGCTGCGCCGTGCGAGCGGGGACAGGTCGGTCATCCCCCCTCATAGCGCGGCCCTTTTCAATCTGACAGTCGTTCCGTCGCCGCGCCCGTGCAACCTTGCAGGCCGGGAGAACGGCCATGAACATGCAGCTGAACGTCGAGACGAAGCGCAGTTTCTGCCGCTTCTGCCATGCCAATTGCGCGATGCTGGTGGATATTGTCGGCGACAAGGTGGCCGCCGTGCGCGGCGACGCGGAGGACCCGGTCTATGGCGGCTATACCTGCCAGAAGGGGCGGCAGCTCGCGGAGGCGCACAACCACCCGACGCGCCTGCTGCGGCACCAGCGGCGCACGGCCGACGGCTTTGTGGGCGCGACCAGCGAAGAGGCACTGTCCGACATCGCGGCCCGGCTGCGGCGCATCCTGGACGAGCATGGCCCGCATTCGATCGCAGTCTATTGCGGCACCTATGCGTTCCAGAACTCGGCCGGGCTCGGCGCTGCGCTGGGTTTCGCCAACGGGGTCGGCACGCGCAACTTCTACACCTCGGTCACGCTGGACCAGCCCGCCAAGGTCTATACCACGATGCGGCTGGGGCAGTGGGGCGGCGGCGTGCAGGGTTTTTCCGACGCCGAGGCCTGCATCTTCATCGGCAACAACCCGCTGGTGTCGCACTATGCGCCGCCCGGCGGGGTGCCGCCGTTCAGCCCGTCGCGGCGCCTGCGCGACCAGCTCGCCAAGGGTCTGAAGCTGGTCGTGATCGACCCGCGCGAGACCGACGTCGCCAAGCTCGCGACGCTACACCTGCAGGTGAAACCTGGGGAGGACGCCGCCGTGCTGGCGGCGATCGCGCATGTGATGCTGAAAGAGGGGCTGCACGACCAGGCCTTCTGCCAGCAGCATGTGGGCGATCTTTCCGCCTTCGCCGCTGCCGTCGAGCCGTTCACGCCCGACGTTGCCGCCGCGCGCGCCGGCGTTCGCGCCGAGGATATCGTGCAGGCGACGCGGCTGTGGGGTGGGCAGAAGCGGGGCGCGATTTCCACCGGGACCGGGCCCGAAATGGCGGGGCAGGGCAATCTGGTCGCCTGGCTGGTGTCGGCGCTTAACATCATCGGCGGGCGGGTGAACCGCGAGGGCGAGGCCTCGCCGGTGCCGCGCGTGTTCACGCCGGGCGCCGCGCCGCGCCGGGCCGAAGTCACGCCCCCGGTGCGCCCCTGGGGCGAGGGCTTTCCGGCCAGCCGGTTCCGCGGGCTGACCCAGCTGGGGTTCGAGATGCCGTGCAACGTGCTCGCGGACGAAATGCTGACTCCGGGCGAAGGCCAGGTGAAGGCGTTGATCAATATCGGCGGCAACCCGATTGTGGCGTTCCCCAACCCGGACAAGATGGCGCGGGCGCTGGACGGTTTGGACCTGCTGGTCTCGATCGACATCCGCATGTCGCAGACGGCGAAGCGCAGCCACTGGGTGCTGGCGCCGGCCATGTGCCTGGAGCGGGACGACATCACCAACTTGTCGGAGTGGTGGTTCGAGGAGCCCTATGCCCGCTATGCCAGGGCGCTGGTGCCCCCGCCCGGCGACGTGCTGGACGAGTGGGAGATCCTGTGGGAGCTGTGCCGGCGCATGGGCGGGAGGATGCCGGTGGCGGGCGGCGAGGTGCCGATGACGCCGAAGCCGACCAAGACCGAGTTCCTCGACCTGATGTCGGCGACCTGCCGGGTGCTGCCCAGCCGGGTGAAGGCCGACACGCCCGACGGGCGGCACATCGTCTATCCGGAACATGCCTTGAAGGTGGAGCCCGGTGATGCGGACAGCGTCGTGACGTTCGACCTGGTTCCCGACCGGCTGGCTGAGGAGCTCCACGCCACGCTGGGGATGGTGGCGGATGAGTATCCGTTCCGGATGACGAGCCGTCGGTCGGCCCATGTGTTCAACTCATCGGGCCATCAATATGCCGCGCTGGCGAAGAAAGGCACCACCAACTACGCTTGGATGAACCCCGGCGACATGGCACGGCTGGAGCTGATGGACGAGCAGATGGTGGAGATCGCGGGCAGACGCGGCAGCCTGACGGGCCTGGTGAAGGCGGACCCCGATGTCCGCGCGGGCGTCGTCTCCATGAGCCACGCGTTCGGTGATGTGGGAGAGGCGGGAGCGGCAGTGGCCCGGATCGGCGCCACCACCGCCCGCCTCGTGGACGAGACCGTCGACTATGATCCGATCACCGGGCAGTCCCTGCAATCGGCGATCCCGGTGCGGGTGGTGGCCTGTCAGCTCGCAAATGGCTGACTATTTGCCGCCCCCGGTCCGGTTGACGATCGGCGGATCGCAGCTGATGTAGTAATTGTTGAGCGCTGGGACCACGATCGCCGGGCGGAAGTAGTAGTTCTTCGTTTCATCCTTGTCGTCCACGACGATCTGGCTGTTGTTGCTTCCAGGCACCCAGCCAGCTTCCACTTCATTGGTCGAAGCCGGCGTCACGCGGTCTTCCTCCATCAGCAGCATCGCCGGTTGGCCGGCTGGATCGTTGGACATCTCCGGTGACCAGGCCACCGGGACCGCGCCGCCCTGCTGGAGGGTGCAGTCCCCGGCCAGACTGAACGTGATATCGACGGTTGCGTTGTAGACTGAAGGATCGAACGTCGGTGCCGCCGAGATATCGATTTCGCCGCTGGGCTGGACAAGCCCGGGCATGTCCGGAACCGAGCCGGTCTGGCTGTAGGTCATCGCCCCGCCATATCCGCCGTCCTCTGGTCGGTAGAAGCCTGCGAAAGTGCAAAGTATCGACAATGTTCTATCTTGGGGCATTCGATGTTCCTTCGGTTGATAAGTGGCTTCCTCTGTTTGAACCTTGCGGCAGAAGCCGTTGCCGCCTGGTCAGCCGTCGATGAAATCGAAGAGCAGGTTTGCGGGATAGTCTGAGGCTTTCCCGGCAGCGGCTGTGCCCCGCGGGAGCAGCCCCCGGTTCCGAAGTTCGGCGATCAAGGCGGCTTCGCGCGCCCCAGGTTCGGGGCCGGCGGCTTCAAGAGCTGCTGCGGCATGGGTCATCGCCGTGTTCGGGTCCGCTGCTGCCAGTCGTTCCAAGGCGGCAAGTCCGGCGACCATCGACCACAACATCCTGCTCCCGGTCGCCAGGTCTGCGGCGCGAAACTGCCCGAAGTCAGCGCCGAAGCGGCGCAGTGCCTCGCGGGCCGCGTCGGTCCGGCCGGTACCAAAAAGTTGGACAATCTCGAGCCACCGGGCGCGCATAAGACGTCCCTGCCGCCATTCCGAGTTCGCGGGATTTTCGGCAACCAGTCGTCGGGCGCCTACCAGCGCCTCATCGTTGGTGCGCCCCGCCTCCGCCCACCGGCCCTGCATCTGAAGCGCTTCCGCAAGCTGGTTTGCCGTGCTGACCTTGACATCCTGCCATAGCGTATTGGCCGGATCCTGCCGAAGCATCTCGGAAACGGCGCCGTAGGCAACCTGGGCCCGAGCTCCCGAGCCCAGGATATCACCGCGCAGCAGTTGCAGCTCGGCAAGAGCCTCCTGAGCAACGGCCTGGCCCAGTCGGGCTTTCGAATCCTGTTCATCCTCTGCAAGCAACCCCGCATATGTTCGAAGCTCCTGCATTCGTTCGCGCGCGGCTTCGGCCAGCAGGCCTGCATCCTCCAAGGCATCCGCAAGCCAGCCATGAGCCTGTCCGACCTCCCAGGCGCGGCCGGGATCGTCCGGTTCGCGCAGCGCTGCCGCCCGGGAAGTCGCCAGATAAATGCGGAACTGCGAAACGGCGTCCCTGGCCCTTCCCCGTTCAAGATGGAGCACGCCGAGACTGTTTGCGGCATAGCCCTGCTCAAGCTGCCACTTCGGATTTGACGGCTCGGAGGCCATCATGCGCTCGGCAAGGTCGCCGTAAGCGCGAAATTTCAGTTCCGCCGTCGCCAGATCCTTCCGGGCCCATGCCACCTGCCCGACATAGAAAACACTTTGCGCATGGTCGAACATCCGGTCCGGGTTGCCGGGATCGCGCGCCAGCTGCTCGGCGGTCGTCCGCTCGGCTTCGCGAAACGCCTTCAGCGCGCCCTCGCTGTCGCCGCGCAGGTCGCGCACTTCGCCCACCAGGTGCAGCGCGCGGGCCCGCCGGCCCAGTTCGTCCGGGTCCAGCGTGGCAACGTCCTGCGCCTGGTAATAGGCCAGTGCCTTCTGCCCGACCGAGTCCAGGACCTCCAGCCGTCCCACCGGCTCGAGCTTCTCGCGCAGGTCGGTCAGCATGAACTCGACCAGCCCGTCGGCCTGGGCGCGCTGGCGCTCGGCCTCGCGCCGGCCCTGCACTGCAAGGACGGTCAGCACGGCCATCACGCCTGCCAGTATCAGCGACGCCCCCGCCAGCAGGCCCAGCCGGCGCTGCCGTCGCACCGCCTCGCGCTGCACCAGCGCGTCCAGCGGAACCCCGGTCAGCCCGGCGACCAGCTTCAGCTTGGCCAGCTTCCTGCCGTCGCCGCCCGGCCGGATGTCGGCCGCAATCGGCTCGGCCGGGTCGTCGCTGATCGAACCATCGGGCAGTACATGAAAACTCAAGGCAGGCGGAAAGCAGTTGCCGGCGCCGGCATCGCCCGGCTCGCCGTCCGCGATCAGGGCCAGTACCCGGGCGGTGCCGTCCCCGCGCTTCTTCCCGTGCAGCAGCTTGAATTGCCGCACTTCCTCGTTCACCCAGCGCGACTGCGCCGCCGCAGGCGAACAGACGACGATCAGGAACATCGACTGTTTCAACGCCGCGGTCAGCTCGGTCGATAGATCGCCTGCGGCCGGCAGTTCGTCGCGGTCGCGGAACAGTTTGCCCAGGCGCGGCGGAACCGGGCCGAGGGCCGTGTCGGTCCCCACCAGCTTGGCCGGGATCCGATAGCCCTCCAGCGCGCGGTGCAGCCAGTCCACAACCTGCTTGTCGGCATGGCTGTAGCTGATGAAGGCGCGATATCTGGCAACCCCCTGCTGCACCTGGCCTCCCCAACCGCCGTCGCACTGCAACGGGTCCGCACATCAACCTACACAATGGCTCGCCCGGTGCCAATTGCAGTGGCTTGCAAGGCAGTCGACAGGTCGCCTCGAAAACGCTTTTCAGCCTTGCAACATGCCTGCTAGGCACGGCCGCGGGGCGTGGGAGGATCGATGGAGCCGACGGAAGCCGAAATCGCCGAGGCCAAGAGCCGTGTCGGTGGACCCTATAGCTGGTATGTGCTGGGCGTCTTCGTTCTCGTCTATATCTTCAACTTTATCGACCGGCAGATCATGTCGATCCTGGCCGAGGACATCAAGGCGGATCTCGGGATCGGCGACGCCGAGATCGGCTTCCTTTACGGCACGGTATTCGGCGTCTTCTATGCGCTGTTCGGAATTCCTCTCGGGCGCCTGGCAGACATGTGGCACCGCATCCGACTGCTTTCCATCGGACTTACCTTATGGTCCGGGATGACGGCCTTGTCCGGCTTCGCCAACAGCTTCGGGCAGCTGGCGGCGGCCCGGATCGGCGTCGGCGTCGGCGAAGCGAGCGCCAGCCCGGTCGCCTTTTCGGTCCTGTCGGATTATTTTCCCAAGGAGAAGCGCGCCACCGCGCTCGCGATCTACTCGTCGGGCCTCTACATCGGGGGCGGCATCTCGCTGTTCACCGGCGGACTCATCAAGGACCAGTGGAACCTCGCATTCCCCGGCGGCGGGCCGCTGGGGCTGGTGGGCTGGCAGGCGGCGTTCCTGGCCGTCGGTATTCCCGGGCTGCTGCTCGCGATCTGGGTGGCGACGCTCCGCGAGCCGATCCGCGGCCTTTCCGAAGGCATCATCATGCCGAAGGAGCCGAAGCCCTGGCCCAAGTTCTTCACCGAATTGTCGAGCGTGATCCCGCCCTTCACCCTGTTCCACGCCGCCAGCTTCGGGCGGGCAGCGCTGGTGGCGAACGTCCTCGGTGCCCTGGTGATCGCCGCCATTTTCTGGGGCGCCTACGCGCTGTTCGGCCGCGGGCCGCAATGGATCGCGCTGGGCACGGGCGCCTATGCCGTGTTTTCCTGGTCGCAGAGCCTGAAGGCGCGCGATCCCGCCACCCATGCGCTGATCTGGGGCACGCCCACCTTCCTGATGGCCGTGGTCGGCTTCGGGCTGATCAGCTTCAAGGGTTATGCGATCGGCTTCTGGGGCGCGCCCTACGCCATCCGCACCTTCGGGATCGATGCCGCAACCGCCGGCCTGTGGCTGGGGGGCGGCGGGGCGCTGGGCGGGTTCCTGGGGGTGGTGATGGGCGGCCGCTTGGCCGACGCCCTGAAGCGCAACAACGCCGCCGGGCGCATCATCGTCGCCTTCGTGGCCCTGTTCGCCACGGCGCCGCTGATCTGGCTGCAATTCTCCACCACCAACCTCACGCTGTTCTTCCTCATGGCATTTCTGAACTCCATCACCGGCTCGATGTGGGTCGGCATCGCCGCCGCCACCTCGCAAGACCTGGTGCTGCCCCGCATGCGCGGCGCCGCGACCGCCACCTATTTCCTGGGCACCACGATGATCGGCCTGGGGCTGGGGCCGTTCAGCGTCGGCCTGCTCTCCGAAGTGCTGGGCGATCTCGGCAAGGCCAATATCGCGATTCTCGCGCTGTTGCCCTTCTCGGCGACCCTGCTCTATCTCGTCTATCGCAACCTGCCCGCCGCCGAAGCCAGCCGCATCGAGCGGGCGCGTGCCGCCGGCGAACCGATCTGAGCGGCCGACTGTCCTCTCGGGGCTTTTATATGGGATTGAGGTCCAAATGAGCTTGAAGATTGCCGACCTCTTCTCCGTTCGCGACAAGACCGTCGTGGTTACCGGCGGCTCGCGCGGCATCGGCGAGATGATCGCCCGCGCCTATGTCGACAACGGCGCGAACGTGATCCTGACCTCCCGCAAGGCCAGCGACGTGGAAGGCCTCGCCGCCGAGCTGGGCAGGGCTGCAACCGCCATCCCCGCAGACCTGAGCCAGATGGCCGAGATCGACCGCTTTACCGCCGCCGTCGCCGCCCTTACGCCCAAGGTCGATATCCTGTTCAACAACGCCGGCGCCTCCTGGGGCGCCCCGTTCGACGAATTCCCGGAAATCGGCTGGGACAAGGTGATGGACATCAACGTGAAGTCCGTCTTCTTCCTCACCCAGCGCCTGATGCCGCTGCTGGAAGCCGCCGCCACCCCCGAAACCCACGCCCGCGTCATCAACATCGGCTCGATCGACGGCCAGCACACCAGCCCGCTCGAAACCTACAGCTACGCCGCCTCCAAAGCCGGCGTCCTGCACCTCACCCGCATGATGGCGAAGAACCTCGCCCCGCGGAATATCGCCGTCAACGCCATCGCGCCGGGCTATTTCCCCTCCAAAATGACCGGCCCGATCGCTGACGTCATCAACGACCAGTCGATGGACCAGACCCCGATGCACCGCTGGGGCACCGCCGAAGACATGGCCGGCGTCGCCCTGTTCCTGGGCTCCCAGGCGAGCGCCTACCTCTGCGGCAGCACCATCACCGTCGACGGCGGGTACGCGACGACGAGCTGAGGGGTGGCTTCGCACACCAAGGGGCGCTGCCCCTTGGAACCCCGCAAGGGGACTGTAGTCCCCTTGACCCCTGCTAGTTTGAGGCAGTGGCCCCTGCCCAAACTTGGCG
>JANPJJ010000027.1:0-22287 GCA_031425455.1 Sandaracinobacter sp.
GCCTCTGGGTCGCCGACGCCCTCGTGGTCGATCCGGATACGCTGCGTGCCGCCTGGCATGGGCCTGTAGACCCGCGCGAAGTTGCGTCTCTAGAACGCGTTGCAGAAGGCTGGGCCCTCCTGTCCGCCAGCGGGGAACCGCTGGCCATTGCCGACATTGTGTTTGTCGCCGCCGGCTTCGGCACCGCCGCGCTTGCCGGCCTGAAGCTTCGCCCGGTGCGCGGCCAGGTCACCCTCGCCAACCTGTCGCTGCCGGGACCGCCCATCGCCTGGGGCGGCTATGCCATCCCCACTCGAACCGGCGTGCTGGTCGGCGCAACCCACGACCGCGATGACGCCGACCCGGCGCCCCGCCAAGCGGACCATCAGCGCAACCTCGAACCCCTGGCTCGCATCAAACCGGCCCTTGCCGCAGACCTCGCCGGCCAACCGCTCGGTGCCGCCGCCGGCGTCCGCGCGACCACCGGAGACCACCAGCCGCACGCCGGTGCCATCGCACCCGGGCTGTTCGTGCTGACGGGCCTCGGCGGCCGCGGTTTCACGCTCGCGCCACTGCTGGCCGAACATGTGGCAGCTCAGGCGCTCGGTACGCCGTCACCGCTCACGCTTGCGATGCAGCGCCTCGTCGAGCCCTCCCGTTAGCGCACCACAGCGCGGGTATAGAGGTGCCAGGTCGCATAGCCGAGCACCGGGAGCGCGACCATCAGGCCGACGAACAGCGGGATGCAGGCGACCAGCAGCAAGATCGCCACCACCAGGCCCCATTTCAGCACGGTGACGGGATTCTTCACGAACACCTGCACCGAGGTCATCGCCGCCGTGACCGGATCGACCGCCTTGTCGACCACCAGCGGGAAGCTGAATGCGCTCAGCACCAGCGAAATGCCTGCGAACACGGCGCCGAGCCCGTTGCCCAGCAGCACCATCCGCAATCCCTCGGGCGTGGTGAACAGGCGGCTCAGAAACTCGCCGGGCGGAACGCTGCCCAGCGTCGCCAGCGTGGCGCTGTGGATCGCCCCGGCCGCCCACAGCCAGCAGAGGAACAGCCCGCCGAGCATCGCCGACAGGCCCAGCAGCGGCCAGCGTGCGGGACCGGACAGCGGATCGAAGAAATGGCTCCAGCCCGACGGCAGCCCGGCCTCGCGGCGGCGGGCCATCTCGTAGAAACCAGCTGCCGCGATCGGGCCGACCAGCGCGAACCCCGCCGCCAGCGGGAAGAAGAAGGGGAACAGATCGGCGTTGAAGGCAACGAACCCCGCCAGCACGCCGACAAGCACATAGATCAGGGGCAGCAACAGCAGCTCGCCGCGTCGCTCGCGATAATCCGACCAGCCCTCGCGCAGGGCCCATCGAATATCCTCGCCCGTCAGGTTGCGAACCTCGAAACCGGTTCCGGGCGCCGTTGCCGTGATCGCCATGCTGTCCTCCTGCCGGATGACCCACAGCGTCACGATAGCGCAATTTCAGCCGGTGGCCAACAACAGCCCCGCCGCCCCCGCCGCCCCCAGTGCCAGCCCGAGCAGCAGCGCCGGCCAGCGGCTGCGGCCGGGCACGACAATCAGCGGCAGCGGCACCGACGGCGGCGCCGCCGACTCGGCGGGAAGCTCGCGGACGAAGCGCTGCGCCAGCGCGGGAAGACGCCGCAGCAGCCGGATATTGGCGATCAGCGCGTCCGCGGCCTTGGCCTCGGGCCCTAGCTCGTCGCGGATCCACCCTTTCACATAGGGGCTGGCGACGTCCCACATGTTTACCTTGGGGTCCAGGCTCAGTGCCACGCCCTCCACCATTACCATCGTTTTCTGCAACAGCAGCAGGTGGGGCTGCACCGGCATGTCGAAGCTGCGCGTGATCGCGAACAGCCCGTCCAGCAGGTTCGCGACCGAGATCTCGCGCGTGCTGCGGCCCCGAATCGGCTCGCCCACCGCCCTCAGCGCGGTCGCGAACGCCCCCGGGTCGTGAAAGGCCGGCACATAGCCCGCCTCGAAATGGATGTCGGCGACCCGGCGATAGTCGCCCACGATCAGGCCATAGAGAATCTCGGCGAGATAGACCCGCGCACGCCGATCGAGACGGCCCATGATGCCGAAATCGATCAGCGTCAGATGGCCTCCCGCCGTCAGCAGGATATTGCCCTGGTGCAGGTCGGCGTGAAAGAAGCCGCCGCCGATCGCCTGTGCCAGAAACCCGCGCACCAACGTTGCGGCCAGCTGCGGGCGGTCCGCCCCGCTCGCCTCCACGGCGGCAAGGTCGGTCAGCTTGATGCCGTCCACCCATTCCAGAGCGAGCGTGCGTCGGGTCGTCAGGTCCCACTGCACCGCCGGCACCCTGATCCCGGGCTCGCCGCGCACCGCATCGGCCAGCTCCGATGCATTTCCAGCCTCCCGCCGCAGGTCCAGTTCGGTCAGCGTCCATTGCCGGAACGTCTCGATCACGATGCGGGGCTTCAGCCGGGCGAACTCGCCACCGATCGCCTCCACCCGGGTCGCTGCCCAGGCATAGCTGGCAAGCGCATCGGCAAAGGCCTGCTCCACGCCAGGTCGAAGCACCTTCAACGCGATGTCGCGCCCGTCCAGCGTGGTCGCACGATGCACCTGCGCGATCGAGGCGGCCCCTGCCGGTACCTCTGAAATCCGCGCCAGATGCGCCCGCCACCCGCCCGGCAGCGACGCGTTCAGCTCAGCTTCGATGAGCGCCCAGGGGGCCGGCGGCAGGTCGTCCTGCAGGCGCATCAGATCCTCGGCCGCCGCCACGCCCACCAGGTCGGGCCGGGTCGCCAGCGCCTGCCCCAGCTTCACGGCCGCCGGCCCGCAGGCTTTCAGCCCCCCGGCAAAATCCGGGGTGACCGGCGCGCGAGATCCGAACCGCAGCAGCTTCGCGGCCAGGCGCGCCGGCGCCGGCACGTCGGGATGGCTTTCGAACGGGCGCAGGCAGCCATGGCGCGCCAGCCGGCGCGCATCGCCAGCCAAGCGCCCCGCGTGCGTCAGCGCGCCCATTATGCCACGGCTCGATGCGGAAGACTCATCGAGTTCGGCCTACCGGCCGACGCACGGTCGTGCTTGCGGCGTTCCGCCGGCGGCGAGAGTTCATGATCAACGTCGCTTGGAATCAGTATTTCCAGCCGCTGTGGATCGCGACCGCCCCGCCAAGAATCGGCTGGACCTTCACCTGTCGGAACCTCGCCGCCTCCACCATCCGGGCAAAGCCCGGCATGTCCGGGAAGCGCCGAATCGATTCCACCAGATACTGGTACGCCGCCTTGTCCCGCGCCACCGCCGCCCCGATTCGGGGCACCAGCTTCATCGAATAAAGATCATAGGCCTTGGCAAACCCCGGCCATTCGCTGGTGGAGAATTCCAGGCAGAAGAAGCGCCCGCCCCACTTCAGCACCCGATGGATGTCGGCCAGCGCCCTTGGAATGTCTGTCACGTTGCGGATGCCAAACGCGATCGTCACCGCATCAAAACTCTGGTCGGCGAACGGCATCGCTTCGGCATTGGCCTCCACGAATGCCATCGCGCCGAGGCCGCGCTTCGCCGCCCGCTCGCGCCCCACCCGCAGCATTTCGGCGTTTATGTCGGCGACGGTCACCGCCGTGCCGCGCTTCGCCATCCGGAACGCAATGTCCCCGGTGCCGCCGGCCAGGTCCAGCACCGCCTCGTGCGGGCGCGGGTTCAACCTGCGGACGAAATCGTCCTTCCACAGCCGGTGCATGCCCGCCGACATCAGGTCGTTCATCAGGTCGTAGCGAGGCGCCACCCGGGCGAAGATGTCACCGACGGCCCGCGTCTTCTCGTCGGGCGGGACATCCTGGAATCCGAGCGAGACAAGCGGTTCGGCGGGGGCGGGCGATTGGGTCACGCCCTGCCTCTAGCGCGAAGACCGGCGGCATGCCACTTGCTTGGGTGCCCATGCCGGAGCTTCCCGAAGTCGAAACGGTCGTCCGCGGCCTCATGCCGCTGCTGGTCGGCAAACGCCTCACCCGTGTGATCACGCGTCGCGCCGATCTGCGCTGGCCCCTACCGGCCGATCTGGCGCAGCGCCTGTCCGGCGCCACCGTCACCGCCATCACCCGACGAGCCAAATACGGCCTCCTCGAAACCGATCGTGGCGACACGCTCATTTTCCATCTCGGCATGTCGGGCAAGTTCCGGCCCCTCACGGAAGAGCCCACCACGCACGACCATATCCTGTTCGAAACCGCCGACCTCACACTGGCCTACAACGATCCGCGCCGGTTCGGCTCGATGCACCTCACGCCCACGCCCGACGCGCACAGCCACCCGCTCCTCGCGGGCCTCGGCCCCGAGCCGCTTGGCCCTCACTTCACCCCAGCACACCTCGAAGCCGCCGCCCGCAAGCGCAGCACCTCGATCAAAGCCCTCCTCCTCGACCAGCGCACCGTCGCCGGCATCGGCAACATCTACGCCTGCGAAGCGCTTTACACCGCCCGCATCGACCCTGGCCGCCAGGCCGGCCGGATCGGCGCCAAGCGCCTCGCCACCCTCACCCGGGCCCTGAAGTCCACCCTCGCCCAAGCCATCGAAGCCGGCGGTTCCACCTTGCGCGATCACGCCCAACCCTCTGGAGACCTCGGCTATTTCCAGCACCGCTTCCAGGTCTACGACCGCGAAAACCACCCATGCCCCACCTGCCAGACCCCCATCCGACGCCGCCCCCAGAACGGCCGCTCCACCTTCCACTGCCCGCGCTGCCAACGCTAGGGCTTGGGTTACGAGCAGGAAGCCAGGGGCTTTGCCCCCGGCACCCCCAGCAGGAGGGTGACCCTCCTGCACCCCCTTGGTGTTCTTGCTCGTAACGCAAGCCCTTGCCTTGACGGCTGGACGGTGGGTTGGTACGGCGCGCTCTTTCCGGCGGACTTGGGTCTGGCCGGTGTTTTATTTTTGGAGAGTTTTGGGTTTATGGCGAATACTCCGCAGGCTGAGAAGCGCATCCGTCGGAACGAGCGTCGTGCGGCTGTGAACAAGGCGCGTTTGTCGCGGATTCGCACCCAGGTGAAGAAGGTAGAGCTGGCGATTGCGTCGGGGGATCAGGCGGCAGCGCGGGCGGCGTTGATCGTGGCGCAGCCCGAAGTGATGCGTGGCGTGTCCAAGGGGGTGATTCACAAGAACACGGCGTCGCGCAAGATTTCGCGCTTGTCGAAGCGGGTGGCGGCTCTGGGCTGAACCGGAGTTCGGGCCGGCGCTTGTCGCAGGCCCGGCACGATCCGGCGACGCGGGGATCGGGCCCTGTCATGCTGCTGTCATCGGACAGTCAAAAAGGGCGGCCTCGGGGCCGCCTTTTTTGTGCTGAAGGGGCAAGGGCTTGACCTGTTGGCACGGCGGAAGCCGATTCCCGCGATTCGCAAATCTGCAATGGGAACGTCATAAACTAATCTCGTAAATTCAAATACATAATGAAAAAACGGGGAAAATCCGCCGCTTGCGGTGTCAATCGAATTATTTGCACTTCGGTGAATTTTGCGGCCTTGTGCCGGCCCGTCGAGACTGTTTTATGTGTGCCACGCCGGCTTCGCGCCAGCGGCCAGACCAACGGGCGAATCGGCAGGCAGCCGCTTGCTGCGATCCTCTCCGAAGTCTGGCTGGGGACACACCGGCAGACCATGACATCATGGCTTGAGCGTCGGCTTTTCGGCGATCAAGCTGCGCGTCTGCAGCTTGTGGAAGCATGCGCAATGCATGTTCCGCAAGGCATGTTCTGCGGGTCTGGTCGTTTGCGCCGGCTCGCCGGCGTCGGTTCGGTGGCGCCGGTTGCGACAGCAGCGGGTCGGCATGCTTGGGGAGGGCAAAGGAACATGAGACGGTCGGCGACGCGAGGGGCATGGCAGGGCTTGGGGCAGCGGACCGAAGGGGCGATTGCCTGTCCTGAACGCCGTTGCGCGAGCGCGGCATCCGCAAGCGCAGCATCTGCGAGCGCGCCATCGTGGGGCTGGGTCCGGATGCGCCGGGGGTCGCCGCGTCTCTGACAGCGGCGTCGCCTTCGGGCTCGGCTCCTCCGGCGCCGCCCCCATCCATGCTCCGGTGCGTCGACAGGGTCTTTCATGCAGCCAGTTTCCTCTTCCCCCGCAACCCTTCCGGCGGTTCCGTCTGACTTCGCCGTTGCAGATTTTACGGCGCCGGAACTCCCTGTGGCAGCCGATCGAGTGCGGGTCGTGCCGCTGGCAGGGCCACTGGCAGGTCCGTCCGGATCATGGGCGCCCCGGGCCTCGGGCGAACCGGTCTGCCGTGTCACGTCCGACACGCTCAGGGTCTGGGGCCTGGTGCGGGCGCATCTGCTGTCGGATGTGGGGGAGAAGACTTTCGAGAGCTGGCTGAAGCCGCTGCAACTGGCGGGCGTGGTGGCAGGCGAGGTCCGCCTCACCGTGCCGTCGCGGTTCATGGCGGATTGGGTGCGCAATCATTTCGCCGACCGGTTGCGGCACGCCTTCATGGCGCATATCCCGGGCGTTCTAGCGGTGTCGATCGAGGTGGCGCCGGGCCAGGCGGCCAATGCAGTGCCGGATGCCCCTGCCGATTCGGCGCCGCTGGCCGACCTGGCCGGCTTCGAGCCCCGCTATAATTTCGACAGCTTCGTGGTCGGAAAGTCGAACGAGCTGGCGTTCAACGCGGCGCAGGCAATGGCATCCGCGGTGACCGGCGGCGCGAATGCAGGATTTAACCCGCTGTTCCTCCATGGGCCCACCGGGCTCGGCAAGACCCACTTGATGCATGCGATCGGCAGCAGCGTGCTTGCGGCTCGCCCGGGCATGAAGGTCGTCTATCTGTCGGCCGAGAAGTTCATGGTGGAGTTCCTGGCAGCGCTCAGGGCGCGCGACACCATCAGCTTCAAGCAGCGGCTGCGGTCCGCCGACCTGCTGATGGTGGACGATGTGCAGTTTATCGCCGGCAAGGAATCGACGCAGGAGGAATTCTTCCATACCATGAACGAGATCATCTCGGCCGGGCGCTGGCTGGTGATCTCGGCGGATCGGTCGCCGCAAAATCTGGAGGGCATCGAAAGCCGCATCCTGTCACGCCTGGCCTGGGGCCTGGTGGCCGACATCAACCCGGCCGATTACGAGCTGCGCTACAATATCCTGCGCGCCAAGCTGGCAGCGATGCCCAATGCGGAGGTGCCCGACGATGTCCTGCAATTTCTGGCGCGCAAGATCGCCGCGAATGTGCGCGAGCTCGAAGGCGCGCTGAACCGGGTGATCGCCTATGGCAATCTGGTGGGGCGCCGGCTCGATCTGGACTTCACCCGCGAAGTGCTGGCCGACGTGCTTCGGGCGCATTCGAGAAAGCTGACGATCGACGAGATCCAGCGCCGCGTGGCGGATCATTATGCGTTGAAAATCAACGATCTCATCTCGCCGCGCCGGGCGCGCGAGGTGGCCCGTCCGCGGCAGGTGGCGATGTATCTGGCAAAGATGCTGACCCCGCGCAGCCTGCCCGAGATCGGGCGGCGGTTCGGCGGGCGCGACCACACCACGGTGATGCACGCAGTGAAGCGGATCGAATCGCTGCGCGCCCAGGACCATGAGCTGGACCGCGACATCAACCAGCTGCGCCGCTCGCTGGACGGGTGATCGGGCAGGTCGGGTTGGCTGGCGTTTAGCGGGGAGATGCCAGCCTGCGCTGGCATGACACCCGTTTTTCGACCACCCGACCTCTAACGCGGTGAACGTTTTGCCAGGATGCGTTGCAGCGTGCGGCGGTGCATCTTCAGCCGGCGGGCGGTTTCGCTGACGTTGCGGTCGCACAGCTCATAGACGCGCTGGATATGCTCCCACCGCACCCGGTCGGCCGACATCGGCTCGGAAGGCGGTTCGGGGCGTTCGCCCGCGGGGGCGAGCAGCGCGGTGATCAGGTCCTCGGGGTCTGCGGGCTTGGCGAGATAGTCGATCGCGCCTTCCTTCACGGCCGCGACGGCAGTGGCGAGGTTGCCGTATCCGGTCAGCACGACGACCCTGGTGTCCGGGCTCAGCGCCCGGAGTTCGGCAACGAGGTCGAGCCCGTTGCCATCGCCCAACCTCAGATCGATCACGGCATAGTCGGGCTTGCCGCCGCGCAGCAGGTCGCGGGCTTCTGCCAGGCTGGCGGCGGCCCGCACGTCGAAGCCGCGACGGCCGAGGGTAACGGCCAGGCGCTGGCGAAAGCTGTTGTCGTCGTCCGCCAGCAGCAAGGTGCCGTGCGATGGCGGGGCGTCGCTATCGGTGCGAATGGTGGAGACAGTTGCAATTGCGGTCATCATCACGCTGTTCTTTCTGCGACCTGGCCCGCTACAAGCGGGGCTTCGGTATCCGGCAAGGCTTCGATATCGGCACGCCACCAGCGTAATTCCACCCGGGCTCCCCCTTCTGGGAGGTTGGAGAAGCCGAGCCGCCCCCCGGTCCGCTCCAACAGGGTCGTCGCGATGAAGATGCCCAGCCCGGTAGATCCGGAGCCCGACCAGCTTGGGCCAGGGAAGGGTTCCCCCAGCCGGGGCAGCAGCTCGGGCGTGAATCCGGTGCCGTCGTCGCTGACCGCGACCCATAGTTCGGCCGGGGTTTCGCCGGCTTCGAACCGCACCCGCGCGCGTGCGTGGCGCAGCGCGTTCGACAGGATATTGGCAAGGCCGTGGAGCAATTCCGGCGAGCGCCGCACCACCGGGCCGCTTCCGGGCTCCCACTCCACCCGGATCTCGACCGGCACGCGGGTCGGCTCGAACGGCTCCACGATCTCGCGCAGCAGCACGGGCAGCGCCAGTTCCGGGAACGGGTCCTCGGCTTCGACGCGTTCCGAGATACCGGTCAGGATGTCGCGGCAGCGCCTGACTTCCTGGTTCAGCAACTGCACGTCCTGCCCCAGCGCCGGATCGTCGCCGAGTGCGTCCTCGAGGTCGCGTGCGATAAGGGTGATGGTGCCAAGCGGGCCGCCCAGTTCATGGGCAGCAGCGGCGGCGAGCGAGCCGAGAGCGCCCATCCGGCTCTCCCGGTCGAGCGCGGCTTGGGTTGCAAGCAGGGCGGCGGCGCGGCGTCGCCCTTCGGCCGAGACCTGCCATGCATAGATGGTGAGGAAAATCATGCCGAGCGCGATCGCCACCAGAATGCCCAGCCGGTAGGTATCGGGAAGCTGCAACTGCTGCCCGGCTGTGTCTCCCGGCCCGGAGCCTCCCGCACCCGCCCCCCCCCAGGGCAACGGCAGGTGCCAGGTCCACAGCCCCACCAGCAGCAGCAGTGCAGTGGCGACCAGTGCAATGGTCGCCCGGGCCGACAGCAAGGTCGCCGAAATGGTGACGGGCACCAGCAACAGCAGCGCGAACGGGTTGGAAAGCCCGCCGGTGAGGAACAGGAGCACCGCAAGCTGCACCAGATCGAAGCCGAGATGCAGCAGGGCGGCGCGGCCGTCGATCCGGTCCTGCCGGCGGTACAGCCATTTCAAACCGAGGTTGAGCGACACCGAGGCGCCAACTGCCGCCAACGCGGGCAGCCAGGGGATCGGGAAGCCGAGCCCGAGCCCGACCATCAGCAGCGCGAACAATTGCCCGCCGATCGCGCCCCAGCGCAGCGCGACCAATGTGCTCACCCGCACTCCGGGTCGGTCGAGCACAAGGGGCTGGCGCCCGGTCGCCATCAGTCGAGCGCCTCGTTGGATGTGGTCAAAGCCGGGGGCCCATCGTCTCCACCGCTTTTTTCTTCGGCGCGTCGGCCAACAGCTTCGCAAGCGCGCCCTGCCGAACGTCGCGTGCGGCATAGTCCCGGGCCGACATGCCCGCCTGGTTGTCGGCCCGGTCCGGGTTGGCGCCGGCCTCCAACAGCAGGCGGGCGCTTTCGGCATCGCGCGCGTGGACGGCCCTGATCAGCGCCGTCTCGCCGCGGCCATTGAAGCTGTCTGCCAGCGCCCTTCCTGCCAGCATCACGCGCACCCCTTCGGAAAAGGCGTTGGTGGCGGCGATCATCAGCGGGGTGTTGCCCTCCCGGTCGCGCAGATTGGGGTCGGCGCCGTTCTGCAGCAGGAACCCCATCCAGGGCGTATCGCGGCGCCGGATCGCGATCATCAGCGCCGTTTCGCCGGTGTCGCCATCGCGGGCGTTGATGATGGTGCTGCCAGGCTTGTCCATCAGGCCCTTGGCCTTCAGCACATCCTTGTCGCGCACCGCCTTCAGGAAATTGTAGCTGTCGGAGAATTGCGCGGCGGCAGGTGCCGCGCCTAGCGACAGCATCGCCAGCGTCAGCCCCGTCAATACCAACCGCCGGGCCGCAGCCCATCCTCTCGTCATCATCGTCACCATCCTATGCCGCACCCGGCACGCCTCTCGAACATGCGCTGCGGTCGCAGGCAGGCCCGAATGCGCCCGAGATCGCCGTCCGCCCCTTTGACGCCCCGAAGATAGACGATAAGGCCGCACCATGAACAGTCGCTTGCCCAAATTCATGCTGCCGGCGGTGGCGCTGCTCCTGTTGGCAGTCGGCATGCTCTGGCTGTTTCGGCCCGCGCCGGCGCCAGACGGCAATCTGTCGGGCTCGGCGATCGGCGGCGCCTTCTCGCTGGTGGACGAAACGGGCCGACGGGTGACGAGCGACAGCTTCGCGGGCCAGTGGCGGCTGATGTATTTCGGCTTCACCTACTGCCCGGATATCTGCCCCACCGACACGGCCAAGCTCGCGGCCGGGCTGCGCGCGTTCGAAGCCGCACATCCCGAGGCCGCCGCCAAGGTGCAGCCGCTGTTCGTAACCGTCGATCCGGAGCGCGACACGCCGGCCGTGCTGGCCGAGTTCACCGACAGCTTTCACCCCCGCCTGCTCGGGCTCAGCGGACGCCCGGACGAGGTCGCCGCCGCATTGAAGTCGTTCCGAATCTATGCCGCGAAGGCACCGGGCGCCACCGCGGGAAGCTACAGCTATGATCATCTGGCGATCTTCTACCTGATGGACCCCGCGGGTCGCCCGGTGGAGTTCATTGCCGGCCAGGCCGCCACCCCCGAGACGATTGCTGCCATGCTGGAGCGGTTCGTCAGATGATGCGCCCCAATTTCTGGGAGCATCACAGGCTGGCCGAGCTGACGCCCGAGGAGTGGGAGGCGCTCTGCGATGGCTGCGGCAAATGCTGCCTCCACAAGCTGGAGGACGAGGAGAACAGCCGCATCTATCGCACCAACGTCGCGTGCCGACTGCTCGATCCGGCCACCGCGCGCTGTTCCGATTATCGGCGACGCAAGGCGTTCGTGCCGGATTGCGTGCAGTTGCGGCCGGGTCTGGTGGCGGAGCTGGACTGGCTGCCGGGCACCTGCGGCTATCGCCGGGTCGATGCCGGGCTGCCGCTGCCCGATTGGCACCATCTGATTTCCGGCAGCCGGGAGACGGTGCACCAGGTGGGGGCGTCGGTTCGCGGCTGGACCGTCAGCGAGACCGATGCCGGCGACCTGGAGAACCATATCCTGGACGAGGACTGACCCCTAAGCGCTCAGTTCAGGATGCGCGAAGGCCCGGCGACGGCCCGGTCGAACAGTTTCTGCGCCATCAGCACTGAAGTCGGGGCGTTGGCGGCCGTGCCGTCGGCGCCGACATGCTGTACCAGCGACGGGTCGTCGTTGAACGCCGGGCCGCCCACCATGATTCCGATTGCCGGGTTCAGGCTGGCGGCGCGGATGGCCTGGATCGCGGCCGCCACTTCGGTCAGCCGATCCACCCCCCCCATCGTGATCCCGGCGCAGGCGAGCCAGCGGGATTTCACGACAGTCGTGAGCCTCGCCGGCGTCGCCTCATGTTCGACTGCGACCTGCCAGCCGCCGGCTTCCAGGAACTTCGTCACCATCGACAGGCCGAACCCATGCTGCTCGCCCGGCATGGAGAGCAGCAGCACGGCACGGCGCTCGTTGAAGGCGGGCGTGTCGTGGGTCGCGTTGAAGACGGCGAGCAGCTTCTGTAGCCGGCCCACGCCCAGCGTCACGTCGATGAAGTCGCACTCGTCGCGCTCCCACATTTCGCCGAGATGGCGTGCAGCGGGCTCCAGAAGCTCGACGAACAGGGTTTCCAGGCCAAGCCCGCGCTCTCGCAACAGCACCACATAGGCGGCCGCTGCCTGCGGGTCGGGGCTAAGCACCAGATGCGCCAGCTCCTCGAACTCGTCGTCCGAGGGATGCGCCGGATCATCGGGCGCCTCGCGGTTGAGATCCCGATGCAAGGTGACGAGACGGGGGATGATCTGGCCCGAAACCAGGCCTGCGATCCGGGTCTGGCGCTCGGCTACGTCCTCGCGACCGATGATATGGGGCGCGACAAACCGCGCTTCGAGCGCATGCGGACTGTCGGTAAGATGCAAAGCAACGCCTGTGGCGGGCCAAAGCCTGCCAGCACCGGACTGACCCATGGTCTCCGCTCCCCACCTGATTGTTCTAACGCAACCTGTCCCGTTCCCGCCACATTGCTGGCATCTTCAACGGCGCACCTCAACCCTTAATCGGCTGGAAAACGACCTGCGTGACTGCCCGCGACGACTTGTCCATGCTGCACCCGCGAAGGTGCAGCAATCATCGGCGCGGCTCCAGCCACCAGTCCTGTCGCCACCCGGCGATATCGGCCACGGGGTCTCCTGCCGGATCGCGCGCCGGGGCATAGCGGAAGCGTGCTTCGATCAGCCGGCAGGTGGTGCGATCCAGCTCTGCATTGCCGCTGGAGCCGACCACGACACAGCCGCCGACCCGCCCGTCGGATCCGACATCGAAATGCACCGTCACACTGCCTCCGACGCCGGACCGGGAGGCGTCTGCGGGATAGTCGCGACGATCGATCCGGCCGCTCAGCCAGCGGGCTCGTGTCACGCCCGTCCCGCTGCCGGTGCCGACGCCGGTGCTGCTCCCGGGCCCGGCGCCTGCGCCCGGGAGACCGTTTCCGGCAGTCGGTGCAGCAGTGGCCGGGGCAGGCGGTTTGGGCTCGGCCGTTGCCATATCGAGCGGCGCGATGTCGGGCGGCGCCACCGTCGCTTCGATCCGCTCCAGTCGAATTGTCGCACCGCCCCCCGGATCGGCAACGGGCGGCGGCGGCTCCGCGAGGTCGATCGCCACCAGCGCCGGGGGGTCGCTCGCCGGAAGCTGCACCGTCGAGCAGAGCAGCAGCGCGAGAAGGCCGAGATGGAGCGCCGCGACCATGGCGCCGATGGCGGCGCGGCGCCTATCGGGCCAGATATTTGTCCAGCGTCGCATGAAAGTGGCGAATTCGCGCCTCCTGATAGCGGCCGAGTTCGACCCGCCCGTTCGGGCTGGAAATCAGCCCTTCCTGCACATGGGGCAGGTTCGCCATGTCCTGGTCGTAGACCCCGCCGAGTCGACCCCAGGCCGTGACGCTCCCCCACGGCTCGTCCTCTTTCAGGAACACCATCTCCGCGGCCCGGGGTACAGGGCCCTCCTTCGGCGCCTTGGCCAGTACGCGCACTTCCATCAAAGTGGCATTCTGGTCCGGCCATGGGCGCCAGCGATAGGAAATATTGCTCATGAACCCGCCCCAGGGCGAGATGTTGGGGAACACATTGTAGGTCCAGGCATCCAGCAGCTCGGCGTCTGCCGCCTGAGATGCTTCGGCTTCGTAACCGAGCGCCGCCAGCGCCTCGCGGTTGCGCTGCCCCAGCGCCTGGCGCGCCGTCTGGCCGGGGGCCAGGATTATAGGCTGGGCTTCCTCGTTGTTGCGCCCGGCGCCGCCGGCAAACGCATCGATGATGTCCATTTCCGGAATGGCCCCCAGATGCGGGCTCGGCACTGCAAACGGGGTCAGCGCCAGGTTCACATGGTCGCCCCACAGCGAGTAGCGGCTGTTGGCGTCGCCGGTGAAGGGCAGGATCTGCGGGTGGGTCACGACCGAGTGCCAGGCTTCCATGAAGGCTTCGGCAACGGCCTTCCAGTTGGCCTTGATCACCTTTCCGACCCAGACGGCGGTAAAGTTGCGTTCCTGCCCCCAGCGGGCGAAATGGGCCGGCAGCGGGGCCAGATAATCCGGCAGCGGCGGGGCCGTGCCGTCCCAGTTCACGAACCAGTAGCCGGCCCAGCTTTCGCATTTCACTTGCGGCAGGCGCATCGCCTCGTCGCCGAGGTGGGCGAAGTCCCACCGGCAGGGAATCTGCTTCAGGCTGCCGTCGTTGTTCCAGGTAAAGCCGTGAAACGGGCATTGCAGATCGTTCGCGGTGCCGGATTGGGTGCGAAGCCGCCGGCCCCGGTGCAGGCAGACGTTCCAAAACGCCTTCACGCCGCCGTCCGCCTGGCGTACCAGGATCACGGACTTGCCGAGATTGTCGTAGACGACCAGATCGCCCGGATCTGGAAATTCCTCGTCCCTGGCGGCCATCTGCCAGACGGCCGGCCACATTCTTTCGCGCTCGGCGGCGAAAAAGGCGTCCGAGGTATAGCGCGCCGCCTCCAGCGCCATCGTGCCGTGGTCGGCGAAGCTTTCGGCCTGGTAGATTTCGGGCACGGGGGGATTGTCGCGCGCCCAGATGTCGAGCACCCCCTCCCCGGGGCATTGGGCAACGAATTCGCGGACGTCTTGGTCGGCCATGCGGCAGTCCTCCCGGAGCCTAGATAGCGGGCCGGGCTTGCGCTGCCACCCCGCGAAGCTGCTAGAACGAATCCAGTGTCGGATCCGCTTTCCATCCGCCGGCTTTATGGCCGGGCGCAGGGCCATCCGCTGCGCGAAAATGCGCAGGCGCTGGTCGACGAGCTGCTGCCTCGGGTGGCGGTCAGCGCGACCGGCCCCCTGGACGCCGCCGCCCTGTTCGGTGACAAACGGGACCTCGCCCTTGAAGTCGGCTTCGGCAAGGGCGAGCATCTGGCGTTCCAGGCCGCCCGCCACCCCCAGCGCGGCTTCATCGGCGCCGAACCCTATCTGAACGGGGTCGCGGGGCTGCTCGCCGAGATCGACGCCCGCCGGCTGGACAATGTGCGGGTGCATCGCGGCGACGCTCTGGACCTTCTGGAGCGCTTCCCCGAGGCAAGTCTTCACACCGTCTATCTGCTCCATCCAGACCCCTGGCCCAAGGCGCGTCACGCCAAGCGGCGCTTCGCGAACCCCGGTCCGGTCCGGCTGGTCGCGGCAAAGCTGAAGCCCGGCGGGGAATTCAGGATCGCGACAGATCATGTCGGCTATCTGCGCCACACCCTTGCCGTGATGCAGCATGAAAGCGACTTCGAATGGACTGCCGAAACCCCCGCCGATTGGGACGAGGTCCCGGACGACTGGCCGGACACCCGCTTTGCCGCGAAGGCGCGAAAGCTTGGCCATCAGGTGTGGCGCTTGATTTATCGCCGCCGCTGACCAACTGACGGCGCCATGGCCCAGATCCTCGAATTCGAAAAGCCCGTCGCCGCGCTGGATGCGGAGATCGCGGCCATGCCGGCGGACCCGGCGAGCGACGCCCCGCGCCGCGTCGCCGAGGACAGGCGGTACAAGCTGCTCGGTGAAATCTATGCCAGCCTCACCCCCTGGCAGAAGACCCTGGTGGCGCGGCATCCGGCCCGGCCGCGGTTCCTGGCGATCGCCGAAACGCTGTTCGAGGACTGGCAGCCGCTCGCCGGCGACCGGGCCTTTGCCGACGATGTCGCGATCCTGGGCGGGCCGGCGCGGTTCCGTGGGACACCCGTGATGCTGATCGGGCAGGAAAAGGGCCATGACACCGAGAGCCGGGTGAAGCGCAATTTCGGTATGGCCATGCCCGAGGGGTATCGGAAGGCCGCGCGGCTGATGGACATGGCCGACCGCTTCGGCCTTCCCATCATCACGTTGGTCGACACGCCCGGCGCCTTTCCCGGGATCGAGGCGGAAGAACGCGGCCAGGCGGAGGCCATCGCGCGGGCGACCGAGGCCTGTTTCGCGGTCGAGGTGCCCGTCGTCACGGTGGTGATCGGCGAGGGCATGTCGGGCGGCGCGCTCGGCATTGCGGCCGGCAACCGCGTGCTGATGCTGGAACATTCCATCTACGCGGTGATTTCCCCGGAAGGCTGCGCGTCGATCCTCTGGCGCGATGCAGCCAAGGCATCGGAGGCAGCACAGGCCATGCGGATTTCGGCACAGGATCTTGACATGCTGGGCGTGATCGACGGGATCATTCCCGAGCCGGTGGGCGGCGCCCACCGCGCGCCCGCCGAAGCGATCGGCAAGCTGGGCGATGCAATCGAGCAGGCGCTGCGCTCCCTGGAAACCCTGTCGCCGCAGGCGCTGAAGGCCGAGCGACGCCAGAAGTTCCTGGCTTTCGCACGGGTGGCATGATGCAGCGCGGAACGAGATTGGGTATCGCGCTGGCCGGCCTTGCAGCGCTGGCCGTGTCCGCCGTGCCCGCGCAGGCGCCGGTCCAGGCGCAGAGCGGCCTTTCCGGCCTGACCCAGCGCGACAAGGCGACCGGGGCGGAAGGCTATAAGGCGATCGTGCAGCAGTTCGGCGGGCCGGTCGATGGTCCGCTCGCCGATTATGTGCGCTCGGTGGGGTTGCGCGTCGCGCTGGCCTCGGTGCCGGGCTCCCGCCCTGCCGATTGGACCATCACCGTCCTGAACTCGCCGGTTCCGAACGCCATGGCGACGCCGGGCGGCTATCTCTATATCACCCGCGGCCTGCTCGCGATGATCAACTCCGAAGCCGAACTTGCCTCGGTGCTGGGCCATGAGGCCGGCCATGTCGCGGCGCGCCATTCCGACAAGCGCAACAGTCGCGCCACGATCGGTGCGCTTGGCACGCTGGCCGCCGCGATCCTGGGCGGGTCGCAGGTGGCGCAGGTCGCCAATCTGGGCGCCTCGGCCTGGGTCAGCGGTTACTCGCGCGGCCAGGAGAACGAGGCCGATACGCTGGGCATGCGATATTCGATCGCGGCCGGATACGATCCACGCGCCGCGGCCTGGATGCTGCAGGCGCTGGAACGGGTGAATGCCGTGGAGGGCAAGGAGAAGCTGGAGCGCGGCGGGACCGCCAGCATCTTCTCCACCCACCCGGTCACGGCCGAGCGGGTGCAGCGGGTGTCCCGCGCGGCGGCCGCCACCGGGCGAACCGGGGCGATCAACCGCGACCCGTTCCTGACCGCGCTGGATGGCATGACGTTCGGCGACGCACCCGACCAGGGCATCATCTCCGGCCCCAGCTTCCGCCATGCGGGGCTGCGCCTGGGGTTCGATGCCCCCCCGGGCTTCCGACTGCAGAACAGCCCGCAGGCGGTCGGCGGGCAGGGGCCGGACGGGTCCAACTTCGTGTTCACCGGGGTCCGCGCCCAGCCCGGCCAGTCGCTGGACGATGTGGTTTCCACCGGCTGGCAGCAGCTCACCAACGGACGCGTGCCACAGGTGCAGTACAGCGAGCGACGCATCAACAATCTGGACGCGGCGGTTTCGACCGCGCGGGTACAGGGCAATCGCGGGGCCGTGGACGTGGGGCTGCACGCGTTCCGCACCGGTCCTGACCAGGTGTATCTCGTCCGCACCGTGGCGCCGGCCGGGCGCGGTGCGCTGTTTAACCCGCTGATCGCCTCGTTCCGGCGGCTGTCTCCGGCGGAGGCCGCGGCCGCCGGGCGCGGCCGGCAGATTGACGTGATCACCGTGGCGCCGGGCGACAGCATCGCGAGCCTCAGCGCGCGCATGGCCCCGCCCTATAACCGGCCGGAGAGCTTCGCCGCGCTGAACGGGCTGGAGGGCCGCGCCATCCGGCCCGGCGAGCGGCTGAAACTGATTGTCGGCTGACCCGGACTGCCCGGGCACTGAAGCGAGGTTCGGGCTGCCGCTGGTGACGGTGGCCTGCGCCGTGCTGGTCGACGCCGACGGCCGCATCCTGGTGACCGACCGCCCGGGGGGGAAAGACATGCCCGGTCTGTGGGAATTTCCCGGGGGCAAGCTGGAACCGGGCGAAAGCCCGGAGGGGGCGCTGGTGCGCGAACTGCACGAGGAACTGGGGATCGAGACGGCGACCAGCTGCCTGGCGCCGTGCGGCTTCGCCACCCATGCCTATCCGCACCGGCAACTGGTGCTGCTGGCGTTCGCGATCCGGAAATGGCGCGGCACGCCGGCGGGCCGGGAAGGCCAGCGCCTGCAGTGGGTGCGCCCGAACGAGCTGTTCGGACTGGACATGCCGCCGGCCGACAAGCCGCTGCTGGGGCAGATTGTGGCCATTCTGTAGGGAGCGCCCGGGGTCGGCTGTTGGCGGTCAGGCGGGCGGGGGCACTTGCGCACATTTCCGTTCAGCTTTTCACAGTTTGCGCACTGTCTTCGCGGGCGAGCCTTGCTGGCCCTGGCGACGCGGAGCGTCACCGGGGGCCGTTCACGCGGATCGGCGCGCCCGGCCGGTTCGCGGATGTGGGGCGGGGCAAAGTGTGTGGCGTTCGCTGGCATAGAGGCGAGGGTGGCATAGGTTGGGGGTGTAGGACAGGTGTGGCGGTAGACCAACATCGCTATCTGAAGCTGCGCCGGATCATCCAGCAGACTTTGGGGCGGGCGGACTTGGCACGGTCGACAAACGCTGTTCCCCGTTGCGACGAACGGAGCCTCGGAGCGCAATTTTGCGGCGGACCCCCAGCCGCGGTCGCTTTCCTTGATCCCGACCCTGTGCCAAGCACTGGAGCAGTTCCGGCACATCGCCGTTCGGCGTGGTGATGGTCAAGAGCATAGGTTTGGGGGAACAGCCATGAACGACATTTCGCGCAGGGATGTGGTTACTGGAACTGCGGCCATAGCGGCGGCCAGTTTGGTGCCGGCAGCGTCAGTCCACGCGCAGGCTAGGGTGTCGTTCGACCTCTCTTCCGCCTTTGCCTCGTTCATGAAGGATATCGGCGGCACCGCAAACGACGGCGGCGGCAAGGTTAGCTTCACCGGCGCCGATCCGATAATTCGCAGCCACTTCAGGGTTGGGTCCGCCATGGCGATCCCGGCCATGGGCGCAGCGGTCGGCGCGGCGGCCATCTGGCGTGAACGGACGGGGCAGGGCCAAGACCTGACCGTCGATCTGCGCGAGTCCGTCTACAACGTGAATCCGCTGATCGGCGCCATCCTGCTGATGGCCCAGCGTGAGGGAACCGTACCGGCGGCCGATGCAATCCCGCGCGACTTTGTGATGCCGACCAACAACGGGCTGCTCCTGCAGGCGCCGATCGGGTTCGGCAACCCGATGACTTTCGTTCCGTTCGAAACGAAGGACGGTCGCTTCTTCAACATTACCGGGGCCTATCCACACTTGAACGAGCGGGCGCTGCGGGCAATCAAATCGGTTCCCGGCGGTGACAATGTCAGGAAAGCAATCAGGGGCATCAACGCTTTCGAGCTGGAAGAGGAGCTGGCCCGCATCAATGGCGTCGGCGTCGTGCACCGCACCACCGAGGAGTGGCTGGCCCACCCCGAAGGGCGGGTGCTGGCCCGCACGCCGCTGATCGAAATTGTGAAGATTGCCGACGGTGCGCCGGTCCCCTGGGCTCCGAACCCCGCGCAGCCGCTGTCCGGCATCCGGGTGCTCTCCAACACGCATGTCATCGCCGGCACGGTGTCGTCGCGGACGCTTGCCGAATATGGCGCCCAGGTGCTGCACATCGCGCGGGACCAGGCGTTCGAGCATGAGGCGCTGGTAGTCGACTGCAACATCGGCATGCGCTCTGCCTTCGTCGACCTGCGCAATCCGGACCAGAACAAGCGGCTGAAGGGGCTTGTCCCCCAGGCCGATGTCTTCGTCGAGAATTTCCGCGTGGGCACGCTGGACCGTCTGGGCTTCGGGCCGGAGGAACTAGCATCCGGGCATCGCGGCATCGTCTATCTGTCAGTAAATGCCAACAGCTGGGACGGGCCCTGGTCCAGGCGCGGTGGCTTCGACATGGAAGGCCTTTCCTGTTCTGGCTTCACCATGGGCGAGGGCGGCAACAGCGGCACGCCGCGGTTCCCGCCCACGCTCGTGATGAATGATTATATCGCCGGCTGGCTGGGGGCCGCAGGGCTGATTGCCGCCCTTCGCCGACGGGCAAAGGACGGCGGCAGTTATCATGTGCGCGTCAGCCTGACACGCGCTGCCATGTGGTACGCCAGTCTCGGCCGTTTTCCGAACACGAAGTTTGATCTTTCCGGTCTAGAGAATCGAATGATCACGCCGGAAATCATCGTCGCACAGACGCCCTACGGCGAAATCCGTCGGCTGGGGCCGCAGGTGAAGCTGAGCCGTACGCCAGGGCGCTGGCGCACGCCGCTGGTTGCGGTTCGCGGCGGCGACACGGTGAGCTGGGCTTGACCATGGCCATGCGCAGGCTGGCGGTCGCTGCCGCCCTCGTCCTGGCGTCCGCGCCTGTCGTCGCTCAGGAGGCGCCGGTCGGCGCGCCTTCGCCGGCTGCCGAAGAGGCGTATCCGGACCTTCTGGAAGGCACGCTGTCTGTCGAAGGCGATTTGAAGGACGACGCGACCCCTCGCACCACCATCACCAATCCGCAGCCGGCGCTCGCGCCCTGGTTCGCCTGGAAGCAGCGCTTTGCCGAACGAACAGGGATAAGCTTCGGCGGCTCCTACGGTGTGCTGGTGCAGAGTTATTCCAGCACGCTGACCGGCGAAGACCTGGCTTTCGGCCACAAGTTCACCTTCAACGCGTCGGCCGCGCTCGCCAATCGCGGCAAGCCGAACGCGCTCACCTTCGACATCGCCATCGAGGACCGGAGACCCTTGGGTACGGAGTTTGCGCCGCTGCAGGCCGGCATCCTCGCCGGCTCGGGCGTGCCGACTGCGGCGACCTGGGGCGACTTCTCGCTGGGGATTACCCAGGCGTATATCCGACAGACCGTGGCAGGCGGGAGGCTCCAGTATACGATCGGCAAGATCTTTGCGCCGAACTTCGTTAACGCCTATCCGCTGTTTGACGACAATCGCCAGTTCCTCAGCCTTGCTTTCTCCACCAGCCCGACGATCGCCGTTCCGCTGCGCGGTGCAGGCTTCGTGGTCGCCGCCTATCCGGGCGGCGGCAACCTCGGAAACCTTTATGTGAAGGGCGGCATGTTCACCGCCAACTCGGACGACACGGGCTGGACCGTCGACGATTTTTTCAGCCGCCCCGAGCATTTCTACTTCGTGGAAGTCGGCAGATCGAGCTTCGCACGTCGGCCGATCCCCATTCACGCCCGCGGCCCGATGGACCGCGACAACCTACATGTCACGTTATGGTACCGGGATCCGTTAAAGCCCCGTGATCCCGGAGATATCTTCCGGCCGCAGACCGAGGCATACGGAATCGCTGTCAACATCAACCAGATGGCCAACGACAGCCTGATGTGGTTTCTGCGCGGCGGCCTCGGAACCGGCGGCCTCGCCGAAGTCAACCTCACAGCAGGCATCGGCTACCGGCCGGCGTCGCGCACCGCCGACCTGTTCGGCCTTGGCGTTGGATGGTCGAAGCCCGACGACGCGCAGATTCCCATTCCGCTGCCCTTTTCTCTGCGCGATCAGTGGACATCCGAAGTCTTTTACCGCCTGGCGCTTACACCCAACTTGGCGGTCACACCCGTTTTCCAGTTCGTCGTGAACCCCACTTTGAACCCCGGCCAAGACACACTTGCGGTTCTAAGCTTGCGCGGCCGCTTGGCCTTCTAGCGAAATCGTCACCGGTTCGCTAAAAGGACGGGGAACTGGCAAAGGTCCACCGTTGCCGGGGTGTCCGCGAGGGGACGGCCAGCAAGACGGCTTTGGCCGCTTCCGCCTGTCTCTCGCCGCGAGCAGCCATTCCGCTCCTGGCCCCTAAGCCAGCGCATTTGCGTCGATCAAGCATCTGGGTGCAGGTGCCACTGCCCCTGCCCGCCCGAGGCTCGCACCTTAGCCCCTACAGAATGAACTTGCTCAGATCATTATCCCGCGCGATCGCCGACAGCTGCTTTTCGACATAGGCGGCGTCCACTTCCAGCGAGGTGCCTTCGGGGGCGCCGGCGGCTTCGAAGCTCAGGTCTTCCAGCAGTTTCTCCATCACGGTCTGGAGCCTTCGGGCGCCGATGTTCTCGACCCGGTCGTTCACCTGGGCGGCGATGTCGGCGATAGCTTCGATGCCGTCTGGGGTGAAGCTCAGCGTCACGCCTTCGGTGCCCATCAGCGCGATATACTGGCGGGTGAGGGAGGCCTCGGTGTCGGACAGGATGCGCACGAAGTCGGCTTTGGAGAGGCCCTTCAGCTCGACCCGGATCGGGAGGCGGCCTTGCAGCTCGGGCAGCAGGTCGGCGGGTTTGGCGACGTGGAACGCGCCCGAGGCGATGAACAGGATATGGTCGGTTTTCACCGGTCCGTATTTGGTGGCGACGGTGGTGCCCTCGATCAGGGGCAGGAGGTCGCGCTGGACGCCTTCGCGGCTGAC
>JANPJJ010000028.1:0-3934 GCA_031425455.1 Sandaracinobacter sp.
CCCTGGCTGGCGGGCGCCGACTGGGGCGCGGCCGACATCCTGTTCGCGCCCGTAGCCTCGCGGCTGACGACCTATGATGTGAAGCTGTCGGCCCCGGCCGAGGCCTATCGGGCGCGGGCGATGGCGCATCCGCTGGTGGCCGAATGGGTGGTCGATGCGGCGAGCGAGACGATTTTGCTGCCGCATTATGAATTCTGAGGGAAACTGAAACCCTGCTTGTCGAGGCGCATGCCGATGTCGGGATAGTGGCAGACGTCGGTTTCGGGCAGGTCCGGTCCGACCGAGACGAAGCGGGCCGGGTCCGACGAGCGGTTCTGCAGATGGTGGCCGTTGGGCTCGCCGGCCTTGAAGGTGGCGATGTCGCCGGGGCGCAGGATCGCCTCGCCGGTTTCTTCCACCAGCACAAGCTCGCCCTCCAGCATCAGTACCATTTCGTCTTCGGCGCTGTGCCAGTGGCGCTGGCTGGACCAGCTGCCCGGCTGCAGGGTGACGAGATTGGCGCCGAACGCGGTGAGCCCGCCGGCGGCGGCGACCGCGATCCGGCTTCGGCCGCCGACAGCGCGATCATGCGGGGGCGGGTAACCGGTGCCGGTGAGAACCGGCAGGGTTGGAAGATCGAGCCTGGGCATGCGCCATGCTGCGCCCTTCCTTGTGCCGGCGCAACTTGCTAGCGCCGGCGCGATGGCCCTCTTCCCGAACCCGCTGCCGCTGGCGCAAGCTCTGATCCGCTGCCCGTCCGTCACGCCGGCCGATGCGGGGGCGCTGGACGTGCTGGAACGCGCGCTGGCAGCCCTCGGGTTCGGCTGCACCCGGCTGACGTTCGGGGGGCCGCCCGATGGCCCGGTCGACAATCTGTTCGCGACGCTGGGCAGCGGCAGTCCGCATTTTGCCTTCGCCGGACACACCGACGTGGTGCCCGAAGGCGAGGGATGGAGCGTGAATCCCTATGGCGGGCAGGTGCACGACGGGATGCTGGTGGGGCGCGGCGCCGCCGACATGAAGGGCGCGATCGCGGCGATGGTGTCGGCCGCGGCGGCGCACGTTGAAAGGGGCGCCCCCGGAACGCTGAGCTTTATCGTCACCGGCGACGAGGAGGGGCCGGCGACGTTCGGAACCGACCGTGTGCTCGACTGGATGGAGGCGCACGGCTACCGGCCGGACATGTGCCTGGTGGGGGAGCCGACCAGCGTTCGCGCGCTGGGCGATGTGATGAAGGTGGGGCGACGCGGCAGCCTGAACGCCTGGATCACGGTGTTGGGCGCGCAGGGCCATGTCGCCTATCCGGACCGGGCCGACAATCCCATCCGCCGGCTGGTGCCCGCGCTCGCCGAACTGCAGGCGCGCGTGCTGGACAGGGGGAGCGACTGGTTTTCGCCGTCCAACTTGGAGATCGTCGACCTGGAGGTGGGCAATCCGGCGACCAATGTGATCCCGGCGCAGGCGCATGCCCGGCTGAACATCCGCTTCAACGAGACGCATCGCGGGGCCGAGCTGGCTGGCTGGATCGAGGAGGTGGTGGCGCGCCATGCGCCGAGCGCCGACGTGAAGATCCGTATTTCGGGCGAGGCCTTCCTGACCGGGCCGGGCGCGCTGTCGGCGCTGGTGGCGGACGCCGTGGAGGCGGAGACCGGGCGACGGCCGGAGCTGTCGACCAGCGGCGGCACCAGCGATGCGCGCTTTATCCGGCGGATGTGCCCGGTGGTGGAATTCGGCCTGCCGGGGCAGAGCATGCACAAGGTGGACGAAACGGCGGCGGTGGCCGATATCGAGGCGCTGGCGCGGATTTACGACCGGCTGCTGCGGGCGGTGTTCGAGCCTGATCAGTCAAAGTAGCAATTCATGTCTTCCCAGCCTTCGCTGGGATGACGGGTTTTTTGGGACGAGGGCTCACCCCACCATCCGCTCGCCCTCCGGCCAGTAGGTCTTGCGGATTTCCTTCTTCAGCACCTTGCCCGACGGATTGCGCGGCAGCTCGGCGACGAAATCGACGCTTTTCGGGCATTTGAAGCCGGCAATGCGGGTTCGGCAGTGGGCGATCAGGGCGTCGGCGTCGGCGGCTTCGCCGGGCTTCAGCACCACGATCGCCTTCACCGCCTCGCCCCATTTCGGGTCCGGCACGCCGATCACGGCGGCGTCGCGCACGGCCGGGTGGGCGAACAGCGCATTCTCGACTTCGGCGGGGTAGATATTCTCCGCGCCCGACACGATCATGTCCTTCACCCGGTCGTGGATGTAGAGATAGCCGTCTTCGTCCATCCAGCCCGCATCGCCCGTCAGGTACCAGCCGTCGCGGACGGACTTCGCCGTGGCCTCGTCGTTCGCGTGATAGCCCGCCATAACGCTGACCGAGCGGATCGCGATCTCGCCGACCTCGCGGCGCGGCAGCTCGGCGAGGTCTGCATCGACGATCCGCACGTCGTTGCCCGGGAACGGCTTGCCGCAGCCGCGCATGCGCTCGTTGCCGGCGACGTCATGGTCGGCGGGCGGCAGGTAGACGACCGTGCCCGAGGTTTCGGTCGCGCCATAGCATTGGATGAAGCTGGCGTTGGCGAACACCCCCATCGCGCCTTTCAGCACGTCGAGCGGGATCGGCGAGGCGCCGTAGAGCAGCTCGGTGAGGCTGGAGAGATCTGCGGTGCCGGCCTTGGGGTGCTGCAGGATCATGTTGAGGACCGCGGGCACAGCGAACATCTTGGTGATGCGCTGCGTTTCGACGGCATCGATGATGAGGTCGATGTCGGGGCGGGCCAGGATCACCATCTTCGCGCCGGCGTGCAGCGCGTGCAGCGCCCAGCCGGTGCCGCCGATGTGGAACAGCGGCATCGCGATCAGGCAGGCGTCGTCGGCGTCCCAGCCGCTCCAGCTTTCGCCCGTCAGCCCGCCCTTGGCGATGGTGCCCACCAGGCTGCGGTGGGTGAGGAGCGCGCCCTTGGGGAAGCCGGTCGTGCCCGAAGTGTAGAGCTGGAGCACGATGTCGTCAGGCGTGGCCGGGGCAAGGCGGTCGTCGGGCGCGCCGTCGACGAAGGCGGCGAAATCCTCGCTCCACACCAGCCGCTCGACTCCGGCCTCGGCCAGCGCCGGCTCGACGACGGGGGCAAAGGCGTGATCGGCCAGCAGCAGGCGGATCCCGGCGTCCTTCAGGATCCACCCGACTTCGGCCGCGACCAGCCGCCAGTTGATCGGCGCCAGCACAGCGCCGACGCGAAAGCAGGCCTGCATCAGCACGACATAGTCGGCCGAGTTCAAGCCCATGTGGCCGACCCGGTCGCCCGGCGCGATCCCGGCGCGGCGCAGGGCCCCGGCGCAGCGAAGCACGCGCCCGTGGAACTCGGCCCAGCTTTCGCGGCCGGCTTCGGACACGAGCGCCACCCGGTCCGGCGTGGTCGCGGCCCAGTGCTGGCTGGCGGGTTGCAGCGTGTCGAAGTGCATATGTGTCTCCCTCGACAGCCTTCTAGCCGATACGGGAGCGCGCACCCGCTCGAAAATCCGTCAGGCCGGTTGCAAGGCCGGTGTGCTGCGGGGCAAAGCGGGCCATGGTGCCGATCCCTTCTGCCGCGCCCGCGCTTCGCCTTCGCCTCGACGCGGATGCGCTGGTTACGAACTTCCGCCGCTACGAAGCCCTGGCCGGGGTTCCCGCCATTCCGGCGGTGAAGGCCGACGGCTATGGGCTTGGCGCGCGCAAGGTGGTGGCACGGCTGGAAGGAGTGGGGGCGCGGGCATTCGCGGTTTCGACCTGGGCCGAGGCGGAGGCGCTGGACCGGCCCGACCTGGAGTTGCTGGTGCTGCATGGCTTCGCCGCCGGGGATGCCGCAGCCGCTGCCGCGCTTCCGGCAGCCCGGCCGGTGCTGAACAGCGCCGACCAGTACCGGGCCTGGGGCGCCGCCTTCCCCGGCCGCGCCGCCGACCTGATGGTGGATACCGGCATGAACCGGCT
>JANPJJ010000029.1:0-2447 GCA_031425455.1 Sandaracinobacter sp.
GCGGCTGGTGGTGGACACCGGCATCCATTCGAAAGGGTGGACCGAGGAGCAGGCCGTGAAATACTTCATGGACAACTCGCCGACGCCGAAGCCGGCGATCGAATCCGAGATCCGGCGGTATTTCGTGTGGCCGGGGCAGGCGACGGCCTACAAGATCGGGATGATCAGGATCCAGGAGCTGCGGGCGCAGGCGCAGCAGGAGCTTGGCGACAAGTTCACCATGGCGGGCTTCCACGACACCGTGCTGAGCGGCGGGGCCGTGCCTCTGCCGGTGCTGGAGGCGCGGGTTAAGCGGTGGGTCGAGAAGGTGAAGGCGTCGTGAGGCTGGTTCTTGGCATCGGGCTGCTGGCGCTGACGGCGTGCGGCGACGGGCTGTCCGAGAACGCGCAGGCGGTACGCGACATGTGCGCGTCGAATGCGGGGGAGGCCGTGTACTGCACGTGCATCGCGAAGACGTTGGAGAAGGAGATGCCGCCGGAAGCGTTCAAGGGCATGGCGCAGGGCGGCGCGGAAGCCGAACTCGGCGTGCTGCTGGACCAGATCGCCAAGGCGGATTCGTCGTGCGGCGGACAGCTGAAGACGGGCGGTTAGTTCGGGGCCGGGTCGGGGGGCGTGGGCTGTGATGCCGCCGCCTTCTGTTCTGCGATCCTGGCCTCGGTGTCCTCGATGAAGCGTGCTGCTTGCCAGGACGGGTCGCCTTCGTCGGCTGCGGCGGCCGCCTTGTAGTAGGCGAGGGCCGCTTCGTAGTCTGGCGTGAAGTCCCAGCCTTCGGTCAGCTTCTGGGCGGCATAGAATTGTGCGCTGGCGTCACCTGCGTCTGCGGCCTTGCGCACCAGCGCGAAGGCTTCGTTTGGGTCCAGCGGGCTTGCGACTTCGCCGCTGAGATAGAGGCGGCCGAGCGCGAGGTCTGCTGCCGGCATGCCCTTGGCCTGCGCCGACTTGAACAGGGTTTCTGCGGCGGCCGGGTCGGCGGGTACGCCCGCGCCTTCGCGCAGGCGCCAGCCATATTCGATCTCGCCCCAGCCGAAGCCTTTCTCGGCGGCTTTCCTGAACTCGCCGGTCGCCGAGGCTTCCATGCCCGCGCGTTCTTCGTCGCTGGGGGCGTAGACGGCGGCGTCCTCGAGCAGGTGACCGTGATAGACATGCGCCGCGGGCTCGCCCGCATCAGCTGCCTTCTGGCAGATGTCGCTTGCGCCCTCCCAGTCGGGCAGGCCATCGGGCGTCGCCCAGAAATCGACCGCACACTTCAGGGCGAGCACGGCGGGATCGCCGGACGCCGCTTCAGCGTCGAGCTGGCTGCGGGTGGAAGCATTGAAAGTCTGGCGCGCGATGTGACGGCCGGAGAATTTTTGGAGGTCGCCGGGCTGCACGCCGAAGGCGGCCAGCTTGCTGACAGAAGCGTCGCGTTCCTTTTGCGCTTCAATGACGGGGTCCCTGGGTGCGAGCGATTCCCATGGGCGGAAGACCCATACGCTTGCGCCGATGACTGCGATCACGGCGACGGCGGCGACTGCGCGCCAGAGATTGCGGAGCGCCGGGTTGGGCGGCGGCTTCAGTGACTTCACGCTGGTCTTGCCGGCGAGTTCCTTCACCTGCTTGACGACGTCGCGATAGCCCGGATGGGCGCGGTCGCCATTCCAGCCGATGAGGTCGGCGGTGTGGAGGAGGTTGAAGGGGACGGGGATGTTGACCGGCTGGATCATCACGGGGACGAGGATGCCGCGCTCGCGCCCGATGGAGCTTTCGGCGCGGACCCAGTCGCTCTTCACGGATTCCTTGGACCAAAGGACGATGACCGCCTTGCACTGTTCCAGCACGGCCTGGATCTTCTCGTCGAAGGTCTGGCCGGTTTCGAGCGCGGTGTCCCACCAGACGTCGAGGTTCTGGATCTTCAGCGCATTGGCGAGCGCCTGTGCGCGGGCGCGGTCAGCTTTCCGGTAGGAGATGAAGACATCCGCCATCGTCGTCCCCGCTGTCCCCCGGCTCAGGTGCGTTGCGGAAGCTAGCAGGCGCGCGGCGGATGGGGAACATCGACAAAACCGCTGGCGCTTCTGGCGGATTTGTCGCTTGCGGTGTGCGGGCTATTCGGCGGCGACTGCAGCGGGGGTGGCGGCAGGGCGCTTCAGGTGTTTGGCGGGGAGGCCGGGCGTGCCGGCCTGTTCGGGATGCGCTGCGAGATAGGCGGCTTTCAGTTCGGGCGAGCGTGAATGCGCGCCGTCGGGCGACCAGCCGGGCTTGTTGATCAAGCGGGCGGCCCAGCGCCAGGGACGGATGCCGTCGCTGGCGCAGTCGCGCAGCAGCCCGAAGAGTTCGCCATAGGCGACGCGCACGGGGTTGAAGGTGTTGATCGGCTTCACCGTGCCGTAGACCGGCTTGTCGTGGTCGAGCTCCGGCACGAAGCTGCCGAACATCCTGTCCCAGATGATGAAGACGCCAGCGAAGTTGGC
>JANPJJ010000030.1:0-8179 GCA_031425455.1 Sandaracinobacter sp.
CCGATGCCGTCCTTCGCCAGCGCGTCCGCCGCCTTCTCGGCGAAGCGCACCATGCCACCACACGCCACGATGGTTACGTCGCCGCCGGCCCGCACCAGCCGCGCCTCGCCGAAGCGCTGGCGGTGCTCGCCGTCGGGCACCTCGCCCTTCACGCCGTAGAGCGCCTTGTGCTCGAAGAACATGACGGGGTCGTCGCCGCGAAGCGCCTCGGTCAGCAGGCCTTTGGCGTCGGCCGGGGTCGCCGGCAGGACCACCTTGAGGCCGGGCATCGAGGTCAGGATCGCATAGACCGACTGGCTGTGCTGGGCGGCGGCGTTCATGCCGGCGCCGTAGATCATCCGCACCACCGCCGGGCAGCGCGTCTTGCCGCCGAACATGTAGCGGAACTTCGCCATCTGGTTCCACAGCTGGTCGAGCGACACCCCGATGAAGTCGGCGAACATCAGCTCGGCGACGGGGCGCTTGCCGGCCAGCGCCGCGCCGGCCGCCGCCCCCACGATCGCGCTTTCCGAAATCGGCGTGTCGATCACCCGGTCGGCACCATATTTCGCGAACAGCCCGCCCGTCGTGCCCCAGATGCCGCCGATCGCCTCCTGTCCGCCCGCCGTGCCGGCGCCGCCCACCACGTCCTCGCCCAGCACGATGATCGAGGGGTCGCGCGCCATCTCGCTGTCCAACGTGGAGGCGATCGCCTCGCGGATCGTCATGATCGTCATCGTTCGCCCTCAATAATCCGCATACACATCGTCGGCGACGGTCGCCGGGTCGGGCGGCGCTGCGGCCCGCGCCTCGGCCACAGCCCGGTCGATCAGGCCCATCACTTCGGAGTCGATCGCGTCCAGCTCGGCCGCCTCCAGCAGCCCCGCCGTTCCCACGCTGGCGCGGAACGCCCTCAGGCAGTCCCGCGTTTCGCGGATCCGGTCGATCTCGCCCTCGCCGCGATAGCGCTGCGGATCGCCTTCGAAATGGCCGTAGAAGCGCTCGGTATCCAATTCGATCGCGGCAGGGCCGTTGCCGGCGCGGACGTAATCCAGGAGCTCGCGCATCGTCGCATAGGTATCGAAGAAGTCGCTGCCGTCGGCCCGCCACACCTTCATTCCGAACGCCTCGGCGCGGCTGGCGATGTCTTTCTGCGTGCCCACCGCATAGTCGACCCCGGTGTGTTCCGAATAATGATTGTTCTCGAACACGAAGATCGCCGGCACCTTCAGCACGACGGCCATGTTCATCGCCTCGAACGTGGTGCCCTGGTTGCAAGCCCCGTCGCCGGAGAAGGCGATCGCGACCCGGCCCTTGCCGTCAAGCTTGGCCGAGATCGCCGCCCCCACGGCCTGGGGTGCACCGGCCCCCACGATCCCGTTGGCGCCCAACATCCCGACCGACAGGTCGGCGATGTGCATCGACCCGCCGCGCCCCTTGCAGAGCCCGTCGGCGCGGCCGTAGATCTCCTTCATCATCGCCCCCACGTCGCAGCCCTTGGCGATGCAATGGCCGTGGCCGCGGTGGGTGGAGACGATGAAATCCTCGTGGGTCAGTTGGTCGCAGATGCCCACCGCAACCGCCTCCTGCCCGCAGTAGAGGTGGGTGAACCCGGCGATCTCGCCGGTCTGGATTTCCTCGTGCAGACGCTCCTCGAACGCGCGGATGGTCTTCATCCGGCGGTAGGCACCCAGGAGGTCGTCACGGCTCAGCTGCATCTCATTATCTCCCCGGGCCTCGCGTCGCGTGGCGTGCCGTCCCCGTCAACCGCTGCGAACAGATAGTCGTCCAGCACCTTGTGGAAGTGGCGGATGCGAAGCTCCTGCTCGCCCAGCCACAGGCCTTTGAACGCGCTCGAATGCATGCCCTTCTGCACCGTCGGCAGGTTCATCGCATCCTGGTCCAGCACCTGCCCGATCGATTTGTCGCCGTGGCGGAAATGCTGGTGGCGCGGCCGCTCGGGCCAGTCCTCGCCGTCGGGCACCAGCTCGAAGGTCCAGATGTCGTACAGCATCCGGTCCGGGTCGGTCGCATGCGGCCGCTGGCGGAACAGCATCATGTCGTCGGCATGGGTATTGAGCGTCACGTTGGGGAAGATCATATAGTGATAATCGTCGGTCAGCTGGTCGTCGTTCAGCCGGCTGTAGTCGCGCCCCCGCGCTGCGCCGGTCTCCCGCATATGCTTCTGCACGTCGCGCCGGATGTCGGTCACGCGGCCTTCATACTCGGCCGGGTCCATCCCGGCCTTGCGCATGATCTCGTCGATTGCGGGCGGGATGGAGGAAGGCACGGCGACCCGCGGGCTGATCGACGCGAACGGGATCAGATAGCGGTTGTGTCGTTCGTAGCAGTCGATCTGGATGTTCACATCATCGAGATACCAGAGCAGCTGCGGGTGGATGCCCTGCACATGATAGCTTTCGTTGAACGCGTCGACGCTCGCCTTCCAGTTGC
The DNA here is from genome assembly GCA_031425455.1 of Sandaracinobacter sp. Taxonomy (GTDB): domain Bacteria; phylum Pseudomonadota; class Alphaproteobacteria; order Sphingomonadales; family Sphingomonadaceae; genus Sandaracinobacteroides. The sequence continues at coordinate 2,434 of JANPJJ010000030.1, forward strand.
AGTCCCACTCGACCGTGATGTCGCGTTTCAGGGCCATCCGCTCGAACCGGTATGGCTCCAGATGGGCGGCGACCGGGGCGAGATAATCGGCCAGCGGCTCGACTTGCGGGTTCAGCGAGAACCAGACGAAGCTGCCCCATTCGGCGCAGGGGAGCGCGGGCAGGCGTCCTTCGGGGGGTGCCCCCTGCGGGAAGCTGCCGAGATCGGGGATTCGCTGGATCGACCCGTCCAGGCCATAGGTCCAGTGGTGATAGAGGCAGCGGAACGCCTCGACATTGCCCCGCCCCTCGGGCCTCAGCTTGTTGCCCCGGTGCAGGCAAACATTGGGAAAGGCGCGCACCGAGCCGTCGGGCTGGCGCACGATCAGCACCGATTCCCGGCCGATGTCGGTGCAGATATAGTCGCCGGGCTCGGGCAGGTCGTCGGACCGGCCGCCCAGCAGCCAGACCTTGGTCCACATCCGCTCCCACTCCAGCTGGAGGAAGGCCGGGCTGGTATAGCGTTCGGCGGGTACGATCGCGGTGCCGAGGTCGGGGTCCTCGGCCTTGGCCGCCGGGGTGCCGTGGGGCCAGGCCTGCGGATCGACCCGGATCACGTCGACATGGCGCTTCACATCATATTTGGCGTGCAGTCGCTCGCCCGAGGTGCCGGTCCCGTCCATCGCAGGCGTCAGAAATGGGTCCGGTTGGTAAAGCCGCCGTCCACCACCAGGTGCGAGCCGTTGCACCAGGAGGCCGCCGGGCTCGCCAGGAAGGCGATGGCGCGCGCGATTTCCTCGGGCGTGCCGAAGCGGCCGGCGGGCTGCTGGCGCAGCGTCGCGTTGTAGAATTTCTCCATCGTGCCCTTGATCATGTCCCAGTTGCCGCCTTCGAACTCGACGGGGCCGGGCGACACGATGTTCACGCGAACGCCGTCCTTGCCGTGCGCCAGCGCCAGCTGCTTGCCCCAGATCACCAGCGAGCCCTTCATCGCGTTATAGGGCTGCGGGCCGCCCATCGCTTCCCCGGCGGATGTCGTCGCGATCAGCACAATTGCGCCGGACTGGCGCTCGATCATGCCGGGCAGCACCGCTTCCACCGCGCGCACCGGCCCCATCACATCCACTTCGAACGCATTCTGCCAATATTTTTCCGAGCCGATGCCGCCGCCCGCAGACGAGATCGGGACCAGCACGTCGCAGCCGCCAAGCTCGTCCAGCGCCCAGTCCAGCCAGGCCTTGTACTCGTCCACCTTCTTCACGTTGCAGGCGCGGCCGACCACCTTGGTGCCATAGCCGACCAGCGACGCGACCGCGTCCTTGACGCCGTCTTCCGAGCGGGCGCAGATCGCCAGGTCGCAGCCCTCGCGCGCCAGGGTCTGCGCGACCGCGATCCCGATGCCGCGAGCGGCGCCCACCACGATCGCCTTCCGGCCTTGCAAGCCCAGATCCACCTGACCGTTCCTCCAGCCATTCGCCGTCTGCCCCAGCCTACGCCGTCGTTATGCTCTGAACCAGTGGGCCTTCCGGGGCAAGCAAGAAACAGGCATGATTGTTTTTTCCGGTAACCTCCGGGCGCCCTGCGAAGGGTTGACTTGGCGCCCGCGAAACAATCAAGGGTGTCTGGATGAAGGGACCCCGCCGATGCCGCTTGCCGCAATGAAGCCGGGCGCAAAGCCCGCCGTGCGGCCGCGCGCCGAGACGGCCGGGGTGACGCACCAGTCGCTGAAAAGCGCACAGACGCGGGCGCGCGTGATCGAGGCGACCATCCGTTGCATCGTGAAATACGGCTATGCCAACACCACCACGCCGCAGATCGCCGCCGAAGCCGGGCTGTCACGCGGGGCGATGCTGCATCATTTCGAGAATGGCGCCGCGGTTACCAAGGCCGCTATCGTGGAACTGCACGAAAAGCGCCTGCGCGCGTTCCGCCGCGCAGTGGACGCCGGCGCGCCCGACAGCACCACCCTGATCCAGACCTACTGGCGCCAGATCCAGCGGCCGGCCTTCGTCGCCTTCCACGAACTGGCGCTGGCCGCACGGACCAACCCCGATCTCGCGCGCATCCTGCAGCCGCTTCAGGTGGACTTCCGCGAGCGTTTCAACGCTCAGGCCGTGCTGCTGTTTCCGCAGTGGCAATCGGATCCGGTGGGCTTCAAGCTGGCGATGACCCTGTCGCAGACCGTGCTGGAGGGGATGGCCATCAACGTGCTGACGGGCGCCATGGAGGAGACCATGGTGGAGCCGATGCTGGGGCTGCTGGACGAAAAAATCCGCGCCATGAACCCGGCGCTGAACCCGGCGCTGCACCCGGCGCAATGACATGAGCGGCCGGCCATGAGCGGGAGGGGCAAGGGCCCGCTGGCGGGCGTTCGCGTGCTGGATCTCACCAGCGTGCTGATGGGGCCCTACGCGACCCAGATTTTCGCCGATCTCGGCGCCGACGTGATCAAGGTGGAAGGACCCGGAGGCGACACCACCCGCGCACTCCCGCCCGGCCCGGACCCGACGCGCGGCGGCATGTTCCTGAATGTCAATCGCGGCAAGCGCAGCCTGGCACTCGATCTGAAGCAGCCGGCCGCGCGCGACGCGCTCTTGAAGCTCGCCGAGACCGCCGACGTGTTCGTGCATTCGATGCGGGCGCAGGCGATCGGGCGCCTGGGCCTGGATTATGCCGCGCTGAAGGCGGCGAACCCCCGCATCATTTACGCCAACCTCTACGGCTTCGCCCGCGACGGGCCCTATCGGGATTATCCCGCCTACGACGATATCGTGCAGTCCGCCTCGGGCCTGGTCGATCTCCAGGCGCGGCTGTCCGGCGGGGAGCCGACCTATCTCGCCACCGTCGTCGCCGACAAGGTCGCGGGCCTGACCGGCGCCTATGCGCTGATGGCGGCGCTCTATGCGCGGGAGAAATCCGGCGAGGGGCAGGAGATCGAGATCCCGATGTTCGAGACGCTGGTCTCGTTCGCGATGATCGAGCATCTGTGCGGCTCGCTGTTCCAGCCTCCCCTGGGCCCGCCGGAATATCCACGGGTCACGTCGGAAGCGCGCCGCCCCTATCGGACGAGCGACGGCCACATCGGGGTGATGATCTACAACGACAAGCATTGGCAGGCTTTCTTCCGCGCGATCGGCGATCCGGACTGGTCGAGGGACCCGATGTTCGCGACCATGCGAAGCCGCACGCACAACATCGGCACGGTGCTGGCGCGGCTCGCCGACGAGATGCTGCACCGGACGACGGCGGAATGGCTTGAGCTGTTTCGGCAGGCCGAAATCCCCGCAATGGCGATCGCCAGCCTCACCGACCTGCTCGACGATCCTCATCTGATCGAGACCGGCTTCTGGCAGGCCCGCGACACCGACGCGGGGCCTTTGCGCTTTCCGGGCATCCCGACCACCTTCATGGGAACGCCCGGCGAGATCGGCGACCCCGGCCCGGTGCTCGGTGCCCACAGTCGCGACGTGCTGGCCGAAGCGGGCCTCGATGCCGCCGCCATCGACCGGCTCGCTGCGACCGGCGCCGCCGTGATCGCCGGCTGATGCCATCCGGTCGCGCCGTTCTCCTCGTGACCGGGGCGGCGCGCGGCATCGGGCGTGCCATCGCCGACGCAGCGCTCGCGGCAGGGGACCGGGTGGTCGCCGTCGACCGCGACACTGCCGACTTCGGACAGTCGGATCGGCTGCTGCCGCTCGTCTGCAACGTCGCGGACCCACAAGCGGTCGCAGCGACCGTACAACAGGCGCTCGCCTGGGCCGGGCGGATCGACGGCCTGGTCAACAATGCCGGGATCGGCCGCCCGGCGATGATCGACCGGATGACCGCCGCCGAATGGAACGAGGTGCTGGAGGTGAACCTCTCCGGATCCTTCCATATGCTGCAGGCGGTCGGCCGCAGCATGATGGAGGCCCGCCGGGCGGGTATCGGGGATTTCAGCCCTGCCATCGTCAACATCGCCTCCGATGCCGGGCGGCGCGGCACGGTGGGGCAGATCAATTATGGCGCAGCCAAGGCCGGAGTCATCGGCCTGACGATGAGCGCAGCGCGCGAATGGGCGCGGCACGGCATCCGGGTGAATGCCGTCAGCTTCGGCGTGGTTGCGACCGACATGACGGCCGCGATCCGAACCGACCGGTTCCGCGACACCTATCTGCAGCAGATCCCGATGGGCCGCTTCGCCGAGCCCGCCGACGTGGTCGCGCCGGTCCTGTTCCTGCTGTCGCAGGGCGCGGCCTATATTACGGGCCAGACGCTTTCGGTGAACGGGGGGTACGATATCCATGCCTGAGGCAATCGGCCCCGAAGCGCATTGGGACGCCGCGCTCGCCGAAGGGCGGTTCCTGCTGCAGCGCGGCCGCGCCTCGGGCCGGGCCTGGTTTCCGCCGCGGATCGCGGAGCCCGGCACCGGCGACAGCGATTTCGACTGGATCGAGGCCTCGGGCCGGGGGACCATCTATTCGCTGACGATCGTATCGCAGCGCCCGCCGGCCGAACCCTATGCCGTGGTGCTGGTGGAGCTTGCCGAGGGCCCGCGCCTGATGAGCCGGATCGAGGGCGTCGATCCTGTCACCCTCTCGATCGGCATGCCGGTTTTCGCGCGCATCCTCTGCGAGAACGGCGCCCCCCTGCTGGTGTTCGAGCCGGCGCGTGGCTGATCGCTTCCCCCGCGCCAAGACCGCCATCGTCGGCGCTGCCACCTGGGGCATCGGCGAAGCGCCGGGCCACAGCTCCATGGAATTCGCGGCGAAGGCCGGGCTCATGGCCGTCGCCGACGCCGGGCTCACGCTGCCCGATATCGACGCCCTCTTCATCTGCCTCCCCGACGACCTGTTCGCCGGAATGGCCTTTGCCCAGTATCTCGGTCTCCAGCCCCGATTCACAGACAACAACCGCACCGGCGGCTCCGCCTTCATGAGCCATATGGCCACCGCGGCGATGATGCTGGACGCCGGCTATATCGACACGGCGCTGATCGCCTATGGCTCCAACCAGCGCAGCAGCGGCGGCAAGCTCTCCACCCCCGCCAGAAGCAGCCGCTACGAGGCGCCCTATCGCCCGCTGTTCCCGCTGTCGTCCTATGCGCTCGCCGCCGCCCGCCACATGCACCTCTATGGCACCACCCGGGAGCATCTGGCCGAAGTCGCAGTCGCCGCGCGGCAATGGGCGAACACCAACCCCGAAGCCTTCGCCAAGGGCGCGCTGTCGATCGAGGACTGTCTCGCGTCCCGCATGGTCAGCTCCCCCATAGCCGTCCGCGACTGCTGCCTCGTGACCGACGGCGCGGCTGCTGTCGTGATGACTCGCACCGACCGCGCCCGGGATCTCGCGCAGCCCGTCGTTCCGGTGCTCGGCGCTGCGGCCGCGACCTGGTGGACTTCGATTTCGCAGGCGCCGGACATCACCGTCACATCCGCTCGCGAATCGGGCGCCCGCGCGCTCGCGATGGCCGGCCTCACGCCGGCCGACATCGATGTCGTCCAGCTCTACGACGCCTTCACCATCAACACGATCCTGTTCCTGGAGGACCTCGGCTTCTGCCCCAAGGGCGAGGGCGGGCGGTTCGTTTCGGGCGGCGGAATCGCGCCGGGCGGGCACCTTCCGGTCAACACCAACGGCGGCGGGCTCTCCTGCTGCCACCCGGGCATGTACGGCCTGATGGCGATCGTGGAGGCCGTCCGCCAGCTCCGGGGAACCGCCGCCAACCGGATCGCCGGCGCGAACACCGCGCTCGCCCATGGCAGCGGGGGCACCCTCTCCAGCCAGGC
>JANPJJ010000031.1:0-23700 GCA_031425455.1 Sandaracinobacter sp.
GGGCTGGTGCAGCAGGGCGTGGGCAGCGGGGTGACCGCGCCCGAGGATACGCTGCTGGCGCAGGTGCAGGGGCGGCCCGAGCTACTGGTGGCGACGAGCCGGTTCACGGTCTCCATCGATCCGGCCTTCGCCCGGCCGGCGTCAGCGGGGGCCTTAGGCCCTGATCGAAAGCCTGCTCAGAAGCCTGCAACCACGCTGATGTAGCCGATTTCGGTACGACGGCTCCGCCCCGGCTGGGTGCGTAGCTGGGTGCCGAAATCGCCGCGCAGCTCCACGAAGCGGCCCAGCGCATAGCGGCCCATCACGCCGACGCTCGACGTACGGGTCCATTTCGGCTCGTCCGGCAGCCGGTCCTGGTTGCCGGCCATTCCGGCATCGAGGAAGAAGCCGACCTTGGCGGAATCCTGCATCCCGAAGCGGGGGCCCCATAGTTCCTGCGTGAAGATCAATCCGCGCGAGCCGAGCACGGCGTTCGGATCATAGCTGCGAACGAAGCCGGGCCCGGCGACCGAGAGCTGCTCCGACGGCAGCAGGTTCGCGGTGCTGACCTGCCCGGTCAGCCGGGTTATGGTTTCCGCGCCCAACCGGCCCAGCGGCACGGTCTGGGCGAGCACGCCGCGCCAGTAGGCATATTGTGCCTTTGCGAACGGCGTGCCGGTCTTGTTCGGGCCGGGCTGGAACGCCTCGTCGCTGTTGCGGCCGCCGATGCCGCCGGGCGAGAGGTAGAGGCTGTTGCTGGTCGAGAACAGGCCGCGCGCCCACTGCCTCGACCAGGTGAAATCGATGGCGATCTGGTGGATCTGCGTCGATTCCGACGAGATATTGGCGCCGCCGAATAGCAGATCATTGTCGGTCTGTTTGAAATCATAGCCGAACGTCAATTGCCCGCGCGCCGTGCCGCTGGTGCGGGTCGGCACGGCGAAACGCGGGGAGAGCTGGTAGCTTTTGCCGGTTTGTCCGAAGAACGGCCCCAGATTGGGCGCGGTCTCCTGATAGGTGCCGAACAGGATGAAGCTGTTGCGGCGTCCAACCGGCTGCAGCCAGGTGAAGCTGTGGGCCTGGAACTTCAGCGGCAGGCCCTTGCGATCCTGGAACACATCGCCGCTGACGGTGTACTGATAGGCAAGCTGCCCGTCGGCGCCGAACGCGTTGCCCCAGTTGACGCCGAGCGACCAGCGCTCCCGGCTGGTGGCCGGGGTGCCGTTGGTTTCCAGGCCGGCGTAAAAGCGCCAGGGGAAGCGATCGGTCACGCGGACCACGACATCGGTCGTCAGCGGCTGGTCGGCCCGGCGGTACAAGAGGTCGATGCGGCGGAACGGGTTGCGCGAGAGCGCGTTGAGGTCGGCGACCAGCTCGTTCTGGTCGATGTTCTGGCCCGGCTCCAGCCGGATCTGCCGGCGCAGGCGCTCGGTCGGGAAATGGCGATTGCCCTCAACGATCACGTCGCCGACGACGAATTCGCGCACCAGAAAGGTGACCGTGCCGTCGGTGACGGACTGTTCGGGAACGGCGACGTCGACCAGTGGTCGGCCGGCGGCGCGGTAGGTCTCGACGGCGGCGCGGGCCAGCGCGTTCAGGCTGGCGATCGAGGCCGGCTTGCCGAGATCGGCCTCGGCGCGGGCGCGGAAGGCGGCGGTGTCCAGAATGGGAAGCGCCGCGATCGCCACGCCCGTGGGCGCGATGGCGCGGGCGGCGGCCTCGTCGGCCAGGTCACCCACGAACCGCACGCCGGCGAGCGAAGACAGGATGGGGACAATGCTGTCGGCGGGGGCGGAGGGCGGCGGGGCTGCGGGAACGGTGGGCGCGCTGGCTTCGGGAACGCGGGGGACCGACTGGCGGAAATCCTGCGCGGTGGCGGACACCGGGAACAGGGTGGTCCACAACAGGACGGCGACCGGACTCCAGGCTGTTCTGATGATCGGCTCCCCCCGGCTCTGTTGCGCCTTCTCTCTTGCGCCTTGGGCGGGAGCCTAGGCGAGGCGAACCGCCAGGGAAAGGTCGGCCTGTGCCGCAGGGCCGGTAAAATACTCTGCCCGTCTTGCGGCCCGTTTCGCGGCTCGCCTCAGCACTCTGCCTCCCGGCACGCGAGCTGGACCGGCGATATCGCTCCGGGCTCGATGCGGTTGCCCGAGAGTTCCGGGCGACCGTCCGCCGGTAGCAGCATCGCCGATTGCCGCGCCGTGCCCGCCATCCCGGCGAAGCGGTTGTCGACCAGGCTGACCCCGGGCAGCGGGTGGCGCTGGACCAGCGGGATCCCGGCCATCCGGCTCCAGGGATTGCCGCCGGCGAAATTGCGGAAATCGAACCCGCGCACCGTCACATGCCCGCCCGCCATCAAGTTGAAGCCCTGCCGACCCGAGCCCAGCGTCAGCGCGCCGCGCACCGGCCAGAGGATCGCCACCCGCTGGTCCGCGCTGAGGGCGAAGCTGCCGGGCCGGTCCACCATCGCCGGCACGTTCACCAGCGCGTAGCGGTTGTCGCCCGGCTGGGGCGCGAAGCCCCAGTGCGCCCAGCCCTCCCGCGGGAAGGCGATCCCCTGTGCCGTCACCGTCGCGCCCGGCGAGTAGCCGGTTTCGCCGGGGCGCACCCTCAGCGCCAGCACCGGCTCCCCGGCGGACAGGTCCTCGGGCAGCCCCGTCTCGATCCGGCCTTCCTGAAGCGCCCGAAGCGCAGCGGCGGGAAGCGCGGCGAAGGCGCCCGGCGCCGGCCATTGTGCCGGCACCAGCTGTCCGTCGTCGGCGAACAGCCCGTCGGTCCAGCGCGCCCCTTCGGGGAGCCTCACCCGCATCAGCCGGCGCCATTGCGGCGCCCCCAGGCAGTCCCTTGCGCTTCGGCACGCGCGCGGCGACGGCAGCCGATCGCTGCCGTCAAGGATGGCGGCGCCGTCGCCCCAGCCCCGCCCTTCATAGAGGATGGGCGCCGCCATGGTGCCGGCGGTGCGGGCGACGATCGTGCCGCGATATCGCACCCCGGCGCGGAATTGCAGCCGGTCTCCGGGCATCAGCCGGGCGGCCCGGGCTCGGCTTTCGGCCCGGCTGTCGCCCGGCGCCCGCTTCCAGGCTTCGCCCGGGGACAGGCCCGACGCGCGATCCGACCCCCGCTCGAAATCGATGTAGAAAACCCGTGCTTCCGGTCCGGTCGCGGCCGCCGCGATGCCGGCCCCCAACAGGGCGCCGAGCCCGAACAGCTGTCTGCAAAGTTCGAAGCCGAGTCGCATGTCCGCCTTCCGTGCCGTTCGGCCTTGTTGACGGACGGAAAGGGGGCGAGTTCAGGCGGCGTTTGGTAGATTCGAAGTGAACGGACGCTATGGATTTCAGCCCTGCGGGTCCGGCAACAGCGTTACCTGCAGCTTGCTCGTGCGCGCCAGAAGCTTCAGCTGGAACCGGTGCGGCCACCAGGCATAGAGGGTGAGGTCCAGCGGGTGCCAGATGCCGACCCAGCCGGCGATGATGATCGTCTCGGCGATTAGAGTGACCCCGAACCCCGACACCCCCGGGATCTGCTCCAGCCCGGTCGCGACCGCGAAGCAGGCGGCGAAGAACAGCCCGCCGATCTGCCAGGCCCGGCGACGCTCCTTCACCATCACCATCAGTGCATTCCGGGTGACCGCAGCCTGGGCCGTGCACCAGGCGGCCATCGCATCCCCGGTGGCGACGCGGTTAGCGTCGGTCGCTTGGCCCGCGGGGACGACCCATTCCACCGCGGTCACATCGGGCGTGTCACTGCCCCAATGACGCTTCAGGGCGAGCTTCAGATGCTCGATGCCCGAGAGGCCGTCGCAGCTTCCGGCAAAGGGGTCGATCGCCGGGCTTTCGAACAGCAGGTCGAGCGACCGCAGACGGATGCGGATCACGCCCGGGGCCGGATCGGGGAGCGTGAGCACGGGGGCAAGGCTTGACATCTGCACAGCCTAGCCGAGCTAGCGCACGCTGTCTTTCGCGCCGAACACCAGGAAGACGTTGCCGGGTTCGTGGAAATAGAGCCCGTAGCCCGAGTTCATCGCCACATGCCCCGCCCCCACCGCCGCGCCCGCGCCCGACATGCCGCCGCCGCGCGCGGGCATGTCGTTGGTGGCCGTGAACGGCCGCGCTGTGGGGTAATCCCACAGAAGCTTGCCGTCGGCCTCGGCGTAGGCGCGGACATGGCCGTCGAGATGGCCGGCAATCACGGCACCGGGGACGGCGGTGACCGCCGCCGAGATGCCCGGGTCGCAGAACGGCCGGCCGGGGCCGCAGACATTCGGCTGCACCCGGCTCCACTTCAGCTTGCCCGTGGTCATGTCGATCGCATGCATCCCGGGCCGCGCCGCCTTGGGGTCGAGCAACTGGCCATTGCGCGTGTTGTTCATGTCGTTGACGGGTACGTAGAGCGTGGTTCCGGCGGCTGCCATGCCGAAGTGGACCCCGCCCTGGATGCTGCCCCGGCCGACGCGGGTGGACCAGAGGAGCGCCCCCCTGCGGTCCGGATCGCGCCCATAGACCAGCCCGTTCTTGTGGCCGGTCACCAGAATCTGCCGGCCGCCGGGCAGGTCGATCAGCAGGATCGACGAGCTGTGGTCGAAGTCGGGCCCGCGTTCCACCGGGCAGTTGGCATTGCCTTCCATCATGCAGGCGACGTTCCAGGCGTCGCCCTTCACCGTCTGCTGCTGCCAGACCCGCTTTCCGCTTTTGAGATCGATGGCGAGAATGGCATCGCTATTGGCATCGGCCGGCGACGAATAATTCTCGCCGGTGCCGACATAGATGAGCCCGCGCCCGGGATCGAGCGTCGGGTTGACCCAGATCGGGGCACCGGATGGCGCGAACTGCTCGATCCCGGCGGCATTGAGGCCCCGGCTGGCGGGTTTCTGCGGGATCGCATAATGGCGCCAGACGATGGCGCCGGTCGCTGCATCCACCGCCGCCAGCTGGCCCCGGAAGGTGCAGCAGGGATAGGAGGGATCGGCCGCGGGGATGACTTCCAGCGACGACACCGGCACATAGAGGCGGCCGTCGTGGTAGAGCGGAGTCCCGGTGAGCGTCGCCGACGGGTGGTCGTCGATCCGACGGACCCAGGCGAGCTTTCCGGTAAGGGCATCGACGGCGTAGAGCTTGCCGACGATGTCGCCGAAATAGGCCATGGGGCGGGTTCCGGCGCCGGCCCCCGCCGTCAGGACCACGGCCGTGCGGACCTCGGCGCCGGCCTGGAAGGTCCAGCGCGCGCACCCCGTTTTCAAGTCGAAGGCGTAGACCCGGCCGTCCTCGCTGCCCACGAACACCGCGCCATAGCCGATCGCCGGTTGCGAACGCGCCCGGGTGGCGTTGGGGAAGGCATAGGCCCATTTCAGCTCTAGGTCGGGAAGATCGGCGGCGTCGATGCCGTCGTCGACGAACCGGCGCGGATCATGGCCCCATCCGACCGGCCGGGGCGGCCGGGCCATGTCGAACGTGGAGGCATCCCCCGTGCAGGTGGCGGCATAGGTCGCCCTGGGCAGGCCGTCGGTGAGCGGCTGGCGGGTAATATATTCGGCGATGTCCAGCTTCTGCCGCTCGGTCAGCGTCTTGCCCTGCTGCGCCATCACGCCGATGGTCAGCGCGTTGACGATTGCGGCAGGCGGCATCAGTTCCAGCCAGTGCAGGTTCGGCGCCTTGGCGACCGAGCCGCCGTGGCACAGCGCGCAATTGGCGCCATAGAGCGCGGCGCCGGGCAGCTTTTCCCGGTCGGCGATCAACCGGTCGCCGCTGGCGAACTGGTCCGTGGAGGTAAGGGTCTCGCCTGCTGCCGGTGTTTCGGCCGGCGTCTCGGGCGGGGGCGCAGCCGCCAGGATCGCGATCGCCCCCACCAGTCCGGCAGCGGCCCAGGCCAGCCCGGCAAGCAGTCCGCGGTTCGGCATGGCGACATCCCCAATATATCGAAATCGATATGGATGTTAGGGCCAGCAAATCGCGCCCGTCAACCGCTATGGATTTTCGGCGACCGCGCCATCCAGGCGAACAGCAGCCCGCCGATAAAGCCCGAGAAGCTCATGGCCAGGAAGCCGAGGCCGGTTCGGGCGCCCGCCAGCGGGGAAAAGCCGAACGCGAGCCGCATCAGGAGCAGCGCCGTCGCCATCGCGGCCCAGCCGGCGAGCGGGAAGGCGACCGCGCCCAGCACGCCGGCACGCGGCTTCAGGAACGTCGCGGCCAGGAAGCCGACCAAGAGCGCAACGAGAGTGATCCCGCCGAGCGGCAGGGCGAGGCCCAGGAAATCGCGCAGGATGGTGCCGAGGCGTGCCGGGAGCGAGATGTCGGTGCCCAGCGCAACCAGTTCGCGCTGCACGAACAGGCTGTGTGCCAGGCTGGCGAGCGCTGTCGTCACCAGCACCGCCGCCAGAAGCGCCCCCAATCGCCGCCACAGCTTCTTCATGCGCTTGTCCCCTATGGTCTCCTGCGGCTAGCGTAGCGGCGAAACCGTTGCTCGGGGAGAGATTTATGCGTCTGGGGGCCGCCATTGCCCGAATAGTGATGCCGGTGCTGATGCTGGCGGGCGCCCCTGCACTTGCGCAGCCGGCCCCCGCCCGGCCGGCGACCGCAGCCGTGCCGACGCGCGTCGAAGTGGTCGCCAGCGGCCTCGACCATCCCTGGAGCCTGGCGTTCCTGCCCGGCGGCGCGGTGCTGGTGACCGAGCGCAACGGCGGGCTGCGCCGGATCGAGGGCGGCCGGATGATGCGCATCGCCGGCGTGCCTAAGGTGCTGAACGAAGGGCAGGGCGGTTTGTTCGATGTGCTGCCGCACCCGGAGTTCGCGCGCAACCGGCTGATCTACCTGAGCTACGCCCATGGCAGCACCAAGGCGAACGGCACCCGGATCGCGCGGGCGCGGCTGAACGGCAACAGCCTGGCAGACGTCACGCCGATCTTCACGGTGAGCCCGCTGAAGAAGGGGCCGGTGCACTATGGCGGCCGAATGGCGTTCCTGCCGGACGGAACACTGCTGATGACGACCGGGGACGGGTTCGATTATCGCGAGCAGGCGCAGCGGCTGGAGAGCGGGCTGGGCAAGATCATCCGCATCACGGCCGATGGGAAGGTACCACCGGGCAACCCGTTCGCCGCGCTGACGAAGGCGCAGTCGGCCACCTACAGCCGCGGGCACCGCAACCCGCAGGGGCTCGCCTTCGATCCCGTCCGCCGGGTTCTCTTTGCGCACGAACATGGCCCCAAGGGCGGCGACGAAGTGAACATCATCTCGGCCGGCGGCAATTACGGCTGGCCGGTGGCGACCCACGGCATGGATTACTCCGGCGCGACCATCTCGCCGTTTCGCACCTACAAGGGGATGAAGGACCCGCTTGTGGTCTGGGCGCCGTCGATCGCGCCGTCCGGCCTCGCCGTCTATCGCGGCGCGATGTTCCCGGAGTGGAACGGCGACCTGCTGGTTGGCGCTCTGGTGGACCGCGAGGTGCGGCGCGTGCGGCTGTCGGCGGACGGCCGGCTGGTGGGGCAAGAATCGCTGTTCCGGCAGGTGGGCGCCCGAATCCGCGATGTGCGGGTTGCGCCTGACGGCGCCGTCTGGCTGACGACGGACGATCCCGCGGGCCAGGTGCTGCGGGTCAGTCGGGCGGGCTGAGCGGGGCGGTTTTCCGGCGGTCGGCAGCGACCGCGTCCAGGAACTGCGTGCCGGCGGGCGACGCCACCAGCATTTTCAGGAAATGCTTCAGCGCCACCAACCGGGCCTCGCGGTCCTCGATGATGCTGTTCTGCTGCGCCACCCCTTCCGACAGGAAGCGGACGACGTCTCGGGCGAGGCTGAACTCCGCCAGACCGATGGGGCCGACCGCAAAGACGATGATCGAGGTTTCGCGCCGCGCCCGATCGAAGGCCGTCAGCGCCGGCCGCACCACACTTTCCAGCTCGGCGTCGGTGCGGGCAGCCATCACAAGCTCGGTAAAGGCGGCAAACTCGGGCGTTTCCAGATGCGCCCAGCTCACATCGGTCGCGGCCGCCCGCACCTCGGTCCGGGTGCGGGTGCCGCCGCCCTCCGCCTCCTTCAAAAGGTCCGTCATCGCCTCGTTGAACATCTCGATCCGGCGCCGGGTGACGTGGTTGACCACGGCCGCCACCAGTTCGCGCCGCGATCCGAAATGGTACAGCATGGCCGGCCGCGTCAGCCCGGCCCGAGTCGCGACCGCGCCTGTCGAAAAGCGCTGATAGCCCTGTTCCGCCAACAAGGCCGTGCCGGCATCCAGGATGCGCCGCCGGGTGGACCGGCTCTTGGCAAGCTCGTTGCCCGACAGCGCCGTTGGATCGGGCAGCTCGGTCAAGGGTGGCCGGTCATCGATACGCTTCACACCGTTCTCCCGCAGGGGACGGTCAGATGATAGCAACCACAGTGCCGATATGCGAGCCGGCAGCGGCTCTTTTCAGGCCAGGCGAATTCCAGGCAAACGCCGGCTGGCCCCGGGCGTCGATCGCGATCAGGCCGCCGTCCCCGCCGTGCCGGGCCACTTCGTCCAGCATGGCGCGGCACGCCGCCGCCAGCTCCATCCCCGCGTAGCGAACGCGTGCCGCAACATCGCCGGCGCCGCCGGCCAGGATGAAATGCTCGCCGATGCCGGTGCAGCTCGCCGCGATGTCGGCATCGGCCCAGGTGCCGAGCCCCGGGAGCGGCGTGTCGCCGACCCGGCCGGGCCGCTTTCCGAACGTGCCCCCGGTGGAGGTGGCGGCGGCCAGCCGACCGGACGTGTCGCAGGCAACCGCGCCGACCGTGCCATGGCTCAGCGCATCGGATTCGGCATCGATATCCGACTGGATCACGCCCACCGGCATGCGGAAGTAGCGCGCGGGATCGCCGATCGCGGCGAGCCCCGCCTCGCGGGCGAAGGCCGTGGCGCCGTCTCCGGCGAGCAGCACATGGGGCGTTCGTTCCATCACGGCGCGCGCGGCGCCGATGGGGCTGCGGACGTCCAGGATGGCGCAGACGGCGCCGGCCCGGGGGCCTACGCCGTCCATGATGCAGGCGTCGAACTCGACCACGCCGTCGCGATTGGGGGCCGAGCCGCGACCCGCCACATAAAGGCCCGATTCTTCCAGTGCGGCGACCGCCCATTCGACGGTGTCCAGCGCGCTCGCGCCCGACATGAGGTGTGCCTTGCCGGCCTCCACGGTCGCCAGCAGATGCGCCTCGACCTCGGCATAGTCGCGGCCCGGGTTCACGCCCGCGCCGCCGTGCAGCACCAGAGTGCAGGGGTTTGTCACTGGTTTCGATCCTCGATCTCGAGATGGACAGGGCGGATGGCGAAGCGAACGCCGGTAACGGTGGCGCTGCCTCGGCCGACGCCCCCGCCTTCCAAGCCTCTGGTGGTGCCGGCCTTGGCGAAGCGGAAGACGATCCCTTCCTGGCCGGAAAAGCTCATTCGCTCCAGCATGGGCACATCGCGGCCGACAAGCTCGTCGTTCAGCAACTCACCGAGCGGCCGTTCGGGCACCGCCATGCCACCGGCATTGCCCGCGGGCAACGGTCGGCCTCCCGACGGGCGGACGACGGACCGACCGGGGGCGGGCTGAACGGCGAGGGTGGTAAGGTCGATCCGGTCGCCGGCACCGGCGACGCCGAGCAGCATGGCTTCGGCGCGGAACGGCTTGTCGTCGTGCCGGGCCCCGCGACCGTCGACCAGGGTGACGGTGGCACGCCCGACGACCTCGGCACGCCGCTCGGCAAGGCGGACCACCAGCGCGGTGTCCTCGTCCACGCCGAAGCCGAGTCGCTCGGCAGGCGGCAGCTCGAACAAGGCGCGTGCCAGCCGGCCAAGCCGGGCCCGGGCGTCGAAATGCTGGTCGACGAGGCCGACCGGGAAGAAGCCAAGGCCCCGGCCCATCACCAGCTGGCCGCCTTCCTGCCGGTTGTCTGCTTCGCCCTGGGCCAGCACCGGCCGGGTCAGCGCAACCATGCTTTCGCCGTTGGTGATCATCGGGCCCGACATGACGGCGGCGCCCGCCGAGCTGCCGCCGATCACAGCGCCCTCGGCCAGCAGGGTTCGGACGGCCGCGAGCATCGGGGTTTCCCGGCCGGCGGGGGCGAGCAGGCGCACGGTGCGCAACTGGTCCCCGCCGGTGAACCAGACCGCGCCGGCCGTCTTCAGCCGCTGGATCTCGGCCGGGTTCGAGGCGTTCGCTGCCCAGGCCGCCTCGTCGACGGTGGGTGTCGACGGGTCGTCCACCATCGCAAGCCGGATAAGGACGATGTCGGATGCCTCGGCACCGTGACGGACCAGGGCTTCAGCAATCGCCGCGCCGGACTCCGCCGGCACGCCCGACGCCGACGGGATGATTGCGATGCCGCGCCTGCCGGGTGGGCGGAGCGCGAGGAACGCCTTGTGGACATCGGCATTGGCCGGATCGAGCCCGCCGCCGACGATGACGAGGCTGCCCGGGGCAGCAAGCGCGGGAAGGGCGAGCAGCAAGGCGGCTGCCGTCGCAAGGATGCGCATTTCAGCTGAACCCGATCAGATGTGCAGTGATGACGAAGGCCGAGGCCAGCGCATAGGCGCCGACCATCGGCTTCCAGATGAACTTCAGCCAGAGCCCGAAATCGACACGGGCGGCGGCCAGGCACCCCATCAGCGAGGCCGAAGTCGGGACGATGAGGTCGGTGAGCCCGCCGCCGAGCTGGAAGGCGAGCACTGCGGTCTGCCGCGTGACGCCCGACAAGTCGGCGAGGGGCGCCATCAGCGGCATGGTGACGGCGGCCTGGCCCGAGCCCGAGGTGATGAAGAAATTGATGACCGACTGCACCACCAGCATGCCCCACGCTGTCAGCCATTGCGGGAGCAGGCCGGTGAACCCGGCGGCGCCGTTCAGCAGGCTGTTGAACAGGCTGTAGCTTTCCGGATGTTCGCCGCCGGCCAGCAGGAGGATGCCCTTGGCAAGGCCCACCACCAGCACGGCTGGGAGCAGCTGGGCGGCGCCGTCGCGGAAGGCGGCGGCCGCCCCGTCCAGCCCGTCCGGAAGCGTGCCGAACGCGCGGGCGACCAACGCGATCGCCAGGCCCATCGCCATGAATTGGGCGGCGATCTCGGGCAGGAACCAGCCGCGCGCCATCACGCCCCAGCCGACCCAGGCAACCGTCGCCAGCAGCAGCAGCAGAATAAGGCCGTCGCCGCGCTTTGCGTCATAGCCCGCCGCAGCAGCGGAGGTCTCGACGGTGCGGAACCGCATGTCTGACCCGTACGACAGCGACCGGGCCGGATCGGCGCGCACCCACCGGGCGTAGAGAAAGGTGGCGGCGGCCCCCAGCGCCGTGAATAGCGTGAACATCGTCAGCCGGAACTCCAGGCCGGACAGCGCGGGAAGGCCGGCGATTGCCTGGGCGATCACCAGGCTGAACGGGTTCATCCAGCTGGTGGCGAACCCCACCTGCGTGGCGACGAAACAGGCGGTCAGCGCGGTCAGGCTGTCGTAGCCGGCGCGGACCAGTGCCGGGGCAAGGATGAGGGTGATGGCGATCGCCTCTTCGGACATGCCGAAGATCGCGCCGGCGGCCGAAAAGGCGATGAACAGCGCGATGATGAGCCCGTCGGATGCGCCGCGAGTCGCCAGGAGCCGGCCCAGCCCGCGGTCGATCGCGCCGGTGGCGGTCACGATCCCGAACACGCCCCCCAGCACCAGCAGGAAGGCCATCAGGCCGATGGTGGCGCCGGTGCGGCTGCCGGTCACCAGCCCCTCGAACAGCAGGTTGACGAACCCGACTGTGCCGTCGGTGCCGAAGATCGGGGCCGGGATCGGCCCGGCTGCGAGATGGAAGCTGCCGGGCACCAGCCGCGCCGGATCGCCCGACACCTGGAAGCGCCCGGGGGTGACGAAAAACGTCGCGATCCAGGCGGCCAGCGCAAGCGCCATCACGATGATGAGCGTGTCGGGCATCCGGCGGGCGCCAGCGCCCTGAGGAGGATCGGCGGGAGGATCGGCGGGATGATCGGCCACAGGCCTTGCTTTCGAAATTGGCTTGCCGGGGCGGGTGCCCCGGCAAGCCATAGCCGCATCAGAAGCGGTGCGTCAGCCGCGCCGTTACGAAGCGCCCCACCAGATCGTGGTTATAGCGGTCCACGTTCGACGAAGAGCCGAGCACAAGCGGCGGCGTCTTGTCGAAGATGTTGCGGACGGTGAGCGCGATGGTGGTGTTTTCCAGGATGTCGTAGCGCAGGTTCGCGTCCATCGTGAAATAGCTCGGCACATCGACTTCGGTGCCGGGCGCCAGGCCCACTGCGGCAAGCGTCCGGCTGTCAGGATCGTCGCGGTAACCGCTGGTGTAGAAGCCGGCGAGGCCGGCGCCCCAGGGCCCGTTCGACCAGCGCACCCGCCCGGTCGCGACCAGCTTGGGATAGAGATAATCCCCCGCCAGCTTCTCGATTTCCGACGTGACGGACGCCTTGCGGTCGAACTTCAGCAGCCAGGTCGCATCCAGCGAGAAGGTGAAATTCCCCAGCCCGGTCGGCACCCGGTGGGTGTAGGCGATGTCGATCCCCTGGGTCTTCTGGTAGCCCAGATTGTCGAGCTGGAAATGCGCATCGGTGACGATCGCCGACGTGATGTTCCCCGCCGTGTCGCGCACGATCGAGCGCGCCTCCACGCCGGCCGTGCCTGTCGGCAGCTCGCTGGCGCCCACCACCGGAAACTCGCCGGCCAGCGCGCGGCGAATGAAGTCGCTTTCGTCGATTCCCACGAGATTGCGGTGGTCGATGTTCCAATAATCGATCTTCAGGTCGATGCCCGGTGCCGGGGTCCAGATCGCGCCCAGGCCCCAGGTGGTGGCGTCTTCCGCTTCGAGATCGCGGTTGCCGACATCTTCCGACAACAGGGATGTGCCGGTCGCCAGCGGGTTGCCGCCGCAGGCTTGCGGGGTCTCGGCGCAGCGCACCCGGAAGGACGACAGCAGCACGCCGGCGCCGGATTGGGCGAGGCTCGGTGCCCGATAGGAGGTCGAGATGTTGCCCCGCAACACGAGCTGCTCCAGCGGCTGCCAGCGCACCGTCAGCTTCGGATTGAAGCTGTCGCCGAAGTCGTTGTAGTGATCGAAGCGGCCAGCGAGCTGGACATCCAGCGTGTCGGCAAGCGGAACGTAGAGCTCGCCGAAGACGGACAGCTGGGTACGCGACCCGCTGGCGCTGGTGGATGAAAAGCCCAGGATCGGTTCGGGGTTCGCGCTGGTGGCCACCGCTTCGCCCGACGGCCGGTCGTTGAGTTTTTCATTGCGCCACTCGGCGCCGAACGCGGCCTTCACGGTACGGCCGTTGAAGTCGAACAGGTCGCCCGACGCCACACTGTCGAACGCGAGGCTGCGAGACGTGCCACGGCGCTCGGCCGTGGTCTCCAAGAGCTCGCGAACGCCCGGCGCCTGTGTGGTCTGGCCGCCGAACGGATTGTACCAGAGCGTGGTCCTGCCGGCCGCTTCGCAGGTGTTGCCGACATAAAGCGGCCGACGCGCGAACGTGTTCGACCAGCGGTTGACGCGGGAGCCGTCGGTGCAGACATTGCCGAGGTTGAGATCGTTGAGGGCGGCCGAACGCACCAGCCCCGAGGTGCCCGTCTGCACCCGATCGTTGCCGCCGATGGTGACCGCGCTGGTGACGTTCCAGCCGCTGTCCAGATCGATGTCGAACCCGGAGACGATGCGGTAGCTGTCGGACCTGACCTCGACTCCGCGCGGGTCGGGGTATTTGCCCCAGGCGAAGATGGCGCGGCGATTGAAGCAGCTGAAGTCCGCGCAAAGGGCTTCGGCGGCAAGGTCTGCCTTCAGCCCCGCCGGGAAGTTGGGGTTCATCGGATCGACCGGCGCGCGCGAGAAATTGGCGGGCGATGCGACGCTCGAACTTTCGGTCCGCGAGTAGATCACCTCGTTGAACCAGGCGAAATTGTCCGAGATGGTCATGCGGTGGCTTGCCATGCCGCTGAAGCTTTCCAGCTCGCCCTCCGCGGTCACGAACTGGTTGGTATCCACGGTGCAGAATTCGCCCAGATCGCCTCGGCCGAACTGGTCGGCGGGGCAGCCGGCGCCGCCGGGTCCTTCGGTCTGGTCCAGTTCCATCAGGCGGAGGTCGTTGAAGCTGGGGAAGAAGCCCTGCTCCGACGGGCGCAGCGCGTTGGCCGAGATTTCGCGGTCGCGCAGGTAGAAGGCGTTGCGCTTGTAATATTGCCCGACGAAGGTGAAGTGATTGTCGCCTGCGGTGAAGCCGGCGACCCCCGAAACGCGGAACCGGCCTTCGTTGGTCCCCGCCGTCGAATCGCCGTAGCTCGCCTCGATCTCGGCCCCCTCGAAATCGTTGCGGAGCACGAAGTTGACGACGCCGGCCACGGCATCGGCGCCATAGAGCGCCGATGAGCCGTTGGGGAGCACATCGACCCGGTCGATCGCGGCGTCCGGGATCGAGTTCACGTCGATGAAGCTCTCCTGCCCGTTGGCGAACGAAGAGATCGAGGCGCGGCGGCCATTGATGAGAGTGAGGGTCGCCGAGACGCCGAGGCCGCGCAGCGAGACACCGGCGGCGCCGGTCGGCGTGTCGCCCGAAAGCGGCCCGGCGTTGGACGTGGAGAAGGTGCCGCGGCCGCCGCGCGTCTGGGGCAGTTCCTTCAGCACTTCGATGACCGAGGTGCCGCCCGAGTCCAGAATGGCGTTGCGGTCTATGGTGATGGCCTGAGCGGCACCCTTCAGGTCGAGGCCCCGGATGAGGGTGCCGGTGACGGTGATATCGTCTGCCGCCGGCGCCGGATCGGGCGAAGCGGCGGCGGCATTTTGGGCGGCGTTTTGGGCGGCGGCGGGCGCCGCGAGCACGATGGCGATGATGCAGGCAAGCGAGGTGTATTGGACGGGCAGCATGAAGCAACCTCCCTGATGGTGGTGACTGGAATGACTGGAGAATTGGAAGGCGGCGGACACGCGAACGCGCCTGTCTGCGGGGGCCGGCCGGCCGGCGGTCAGCGATTATGGATTATCGTTGTGCTGCCACCATAGCCAGGCCCAGACCCGGCGCCGCAATGGCCAAGGGCTGGGCATCCGCCGCCTGGGGCCACCCTGCCACAAGGCGGGCGAGCCCGGAGGGCCTGCTATTCGTTGAACCAGGCGGCCAGGTGATACTGCACGGCGCGGCGCACCAGGACCTGATGGCGGCAGCGAGCGGAGGACTGGCGGGATTCGCCCCGACAGGCCGGTTGTTGCGCAAACATGTCCGTGACCGATGGCATATTGCGTGCAGCTAGTCCGGAACCGGCGCTGCATGCAAGAGGGTTTCAGCAGCCATGCGCCGAAATGAAAGGCCTGACATCTGGCACGCCTGCGCCTTCTGACCGGCATGGGTAGCGCCGGGGCCGAGAATTGCTAACGTCGGCGGATGCATCCAGGAGATCAGACCCGCCCAGACGGCGACGGGATATCGGCGCCGGTCCCGGGCCCGGCGGCGCCACGACGGCTCTGCACCGATTGCGGCGTGTCGCGCATGGCCGACCCCGGCGCTTGCGGCACCGCGTGCCAGTTCATCCAGCCCGACTATCCGGCCGCTGAAGCGCGGGTCCATGGCCGCGCCCGCGATCCAGAGCGGGGCGACGAGCCTTTCTTCGGGCCCTATCGGCAGATGCTGCGCGCCCGGCTGAAGTCCCCGCGCGCGGGGGCGCAATGGACCGGGATCACCTCGCGGCTGGCGGAGCGGCTGCTGGAAAGCGGCGCCGTCGACGCGGTGCTGACCATGGCGCCCGATGCGCAAGACCGCTGGAAGCCGGTGCCCGTGCTGGTGACGAAGCCCGAAGGCATGGCGGCCGTGCGCGGCATGCGAATGGGTCATGCCCCGCTGCTCGCCCTGCTGGAGCCGGCGCGGGCGGCGGGCCACCGGCGCATCGCGGTGATCGGCATTCCGTGCCAGGTCCATGCGCTTCGCATGCTGGAAGAGCGCCTGGGTTTCGATCGCATCTATGTGATCGGCACCCCCTGTTCCGACAACACCACGACCGCGCGCTTCCATGATTTCCTGGCGCTACTGTCGGATCGGCCCGAGACGATCTCCTATCTGGAGTTCCGCGCCGACTATCGGGTCGAGCTGCGCTTCGACGACGGCACGGAGCGCATCGTGCCCTTCCTGATGCTGCCGATTTCCAAGCTGCCCGCAGACTTCTTCCCGCTCACCTGCCGCACCTGCGTGGATTATACCAATGTGCTCGCCGACATCACGGTGGGCTATATGGGCGGCGAGGGCGAGCAGTGGCTGCTGGTGCGCAATGCGCGCGGCGAGGAGCTGCTCGGGTTGCTGGGCGACGAGGTGGCCTTGTCGGCGCCGGGCAGCGCCGGCAGGCGCGCCGGCGCGGTGAAGGGCTTCCTGGCCAATGTGGAGCGCGCGGCGGGCGGCCTGCCGCTGAGGAGCATGCCGGACTGGGCCCGCCCGATCGTGGGGTGGCTGATGCCGCGCATCGGCCCTCGGGGCCTGGAATTCGCGCGCGCCCGGCTGGAGATGAAGGCCGTGGAGACGGTGCTTCATCTGCGCCGCGAGGCGCCGAGGCGGATGAAATATATGGTTCCGGCGCATGTCTGGGCACTGGTCGCCCGATACGGCCTGGTGCCGAGACCGGGCGAAACCCGCCAAGAGCCCGGAAGTCGTGGTTAATTCTTGAACTAGTGTTGCGGCACGAGGCAGTTGCGCTGCGATGTGTTGACGTTGCCTCAATTGCGTGGCGGGAATAGTGCTGCCGTCATGCGGGCGGCAATTGGCCCGCGGCAAAGTGGGCGGCCTGCGGGCAAAAGGGAGCGCGGGATGAAGGCCAATGTCGTGACCGCGGCGGGTGCTGCACTGGGGGAGGGACCGACCTGGGACCCCGCCGACGGCATGCTGTGGTGGGTCGATATCGACGGCAAGACGCTGCACGGCTGGGACGGCAGCGAGGCGCGCGTGCTGCCCCTGCCCTTCACGCCCAGCCTGGCAGCGCCACGCGGCGACGGAACGCTGACGATGGTCACCGACGAGGGGCTGGTGCCGTTCGATCCGGTGGCGGGCGGCCGGCTGGCGGGGCTGGCGCTGGAACCCGATCGACCCGGCAACCGGAGCAACGACAGCAAGGTCAGCCCCGGGGGGCGACTGCTGGTCGGCACCATGAGCCGCAGCTTCGAGCGCAAGGCGGGCGCGCTTTACGCGATCGACCCGGACGGCACGGTCCGGCAGCTCGCAGACGGCATCACCATTCCCAACGGCCTTGCCTGGAGCCCCGACGGCAAATGGCTGCACTTCGCAGACAGCGCCCTGCAAACGGTCTATCGCGCCCCGTGGGACGAAGCCGGCTGCACGATGGGCGAGCCCGAGCCATTCCTGCAGCCGCCCTGGCCCGCTGCCCCCGATGGCGCCGCCATGGACGCGGACGGCATCTATTGGGTGGCCTTGTGGGACGGCGGCAAGGTGGTGGGCGTGGCGCCCGATGGCCTGATTGTCGCCGAAATCGCGCTTCCGGTGAAGCGCCCGACCGCCTGTGCCTTCGGCGGTGCCGACCTTCGCACACTCTACATCACCAGCGCGGCAGACGATGGCGCCTCGCGGCTGGCGGGGGCCCTGTTCGCGGTCGAGATGCAGGCGGCCGGCACGGTGGTGCCGCCGTTCCGCTGGGGCGGGATCGCCACCGCTACAGAATGAGGCCGCCGTCCACCACCAGGGTCTGGCCGACGATATAGTCGGCCAGCGGCGAGGCCAGGAACAGGGCCGCGCCTGCCATGTCGGCGGGCGTGCCGAACCGGCCCAGCGGGATTCGCCGGCGAACCCCCTCGGCGCGCTCCGCCTTGTCGAAGGTGGCGGCCGTCATCTTGGTTTCGACCATGCCCGGCGCGATCCCGTTCACCCGGATTCCGAGCGGCGCCCAGGCCTGGCCCAGCGTTCTTGTGAGGCCCATCGCGCCGGTCTTGGACGCATTATAGGCGGGGTTGCCCACCGTCGCGTGGAAGGCCGCCGTCGAGCTGACGATGATCAGCGACCCGCGGGCGCGGGCCAGCATCGGCTGGAATTTCTCGGCGCAGGCCATCAGGCTGTTGAGATTGACGTCCACGACCTTGCGAAACGTCGCGGTTTCGAACTCACCCCGGGCATAGGCCACCATGCCCTGCGACAGCACAAGGATGTCGAGCGTGTCGAACGGCGGCTGCCAGGCTGCAACGGCGTCGAAGTCGGCGGCATCCATCCGGCTGTAGTGCAGCCCGGTCAGGTCCGAACCCCCTGGATAGGCATCGTCGGCGGCATAGTCGTCGGCACCGGGCCTGGTGCCCCATATCTGTACGTCGGCGCCCCGCGCGCGGAACGCCTGGGCGATGCCGTTGCCGATCCCGCTGGAGCCGCCGACGACCAGGGCGCGTCTGCCACTGAAGTCGAACGGATTGGCCATCGCGGATCTTTGCGCGATCCGGGCGCGGCCCGCCAGGCTGTCAGGGAAGATAGGCGCGGCGGCTGTGCTCCAGCGTGAGGCCGGGCAGGGTGAAAAAGATGAAGTCGATCTCGCTGTTGTAGGTCAGCCGGATTTCCACGAAATTCTGGCCGCCCGCTGTGCCGTAGGTGAACACCGGCTCGGCCATCTTGGCCGGGTCGATTCCGAAGCGGGATGCGGTGATCTCGGCGCGCATGTCGGCCTCGGTCTTGTTGGGCCACAGCGTCGCGACGCGGGCGCTGTCGCCCAGGGCGTTCTGCAGCCCGGCATTGGCGAAGAACAGCATGCCCGTCTGCACCATCCCGAACATGAGAGACAGGAAGATCGGCACCGTGATGGCGAACTCCATTGCCGTGGCGCCGCGCCGGTCGCGGCGAAGCCGTGCCAGCAGCGCCCTCATTGGATCCGCACCGTGGCCTGGCCGGCAATGGGCAGGCCGGAGCCCGTGTAGCCGCCGAACCCCAGGATCGGATTATAGGTTGCCGACAGGTTCACGGACACATAGCGGGCATAAGTCTGCCCGGCGGGGCAGACCGGCGTGGACGCGGCCTGCCGCGTGCCGTTGCACTCCAGCCACCAATCGATGACGGCCACGGCATCGTCGCGGTCTGCGGCGGCAAGGGCCTCGGCCTGGAGATAGCTGTAGTCGGTGCGGACTGCGCCCGGCGCGGTCGCAAGCTCGGCGGTGCGAGAGGCAGCCGACACCAGATCCAGCTTGGCGGAAAAGCCGCGCGCAAAATCGATGGTCGCGCCGACCAGCCCGATGGTCAGCGGCACGACCAGCGCGAGCTCGACAGCGCTGGCGCCCGAGCGGTCTCGGCGCAGCCGGCGCAGGAGGTCGAAGAGCGGCCCCATCATGCCACCAGCCGAACGGCCGTGCCCTTGAAGGCCTGCGCGCCGGAGCCCGGCGGGCAGACATTGGTGACCGTGCTGTTGCCGGTGAAGGTCAGCCGACGGGCGACCATCTGGATGCATTTGATGTCCATCCCGGCGGTGCCGGAGAATTGCAGTTCCTGCTTGGGGAAATAGATTGCGCCCTGCAGCTTGGACGTGGAGTTGCCGTTGATCTTGTTGACGGGGCCGCTGTTCGCCCGCCGGTCCTGGTAGAACAGCACCCCGGCATAGGTGCCGCTGGTCGGCGCCGTGATGTTCAGCTTCGCACCGCCGTTGACCTTCGCCTCCGCGATGTTCGACGCCGACGGGCCGGTCAGGATGAAGATCACGCCGGTGCCATTCAGCACAGCCTGGGCCCCGATGTCGAAATCGGTTCCGTTGATATAGTATATTCCCGGGCTGAGGTTGGCCGTGCCCTGGATCTTGAAATTATTGTAGGTGCCCGGCGTCAGCGCCACAGTCCTGTTGGAGCCGACATTGCCGTTCTTGTTGGTACCCAGGCTGAAGCTGGAAGGCAGGCTGGCGAACGGGTCGCGCTGTGCCACGGAATAGGGGATGCGGACGGTACCCGCGGCGTAGTTGGAGCTTGGCGGAAGGCCGCCTACCGCCATGATCGGGGTGGCCTTCACCTGGCTGCTGCCACCGGCGCTGACGGCGTTTGCCGCGACCGAGTTGGTCGCCATGCCGCATGCAAGGTCGACCGTTGAGTTTCCGGTCATGTTGATCCCGGTCGTGTTGCCGTTCTCCAGGGAGATCGCGCAGAAATCGCCATTGCTGACGACCTGTGCCGTCGCTTCCGCTCCGATCCCGACGGCATCGTCGAGGAACAGTTGCGAGAAGGGCAGGGTCATCTCGCCCCGAAGCGCGACCCGGACGGCGGCGGCATTGCCGGCCATCGGCCCGGCAGTCGGCGCGTTCTCGATATCGGTATCGGTGAGAACGATGCTGTCGTTGCGGACGATGTCGGTCGAGACCATCGAGCTGACACTGGCGCCCTGTGCCAGGGCATAGGCGCCGGCCAGCGCGCCTGAATCGGCCTTGCGCTGCATCTGGCGCTTGGCGACACTCCACTGGATCGTATCGATGCCGAGCCCGACGCTGCCGACCAGAACCGGCGTGGTGGCGGCAAACAGCATTGCGATCGTGCCGCGGCGGTCCCGCAGCAGTTTGCGCGCGAAACGCTGAAGGCGGGTGTATTCGATCTGTGCGACAGCGGCCATGAGCTTTGCTTCCTTTGGCGAGCGACTCATTTTCTTGACGCTTATGTGGCAAACTCAATGTCGAAATGCAACCCTAGGTTTACATTTGGTAATATTCAGTAGATTTCAACATTGTAACATTAGTTAACCAGCCCTGACGGCAGCCATGTGGCCACCCAACGCGCTGCGATCGACCCGGCCTCTTCGGCGGAAAACGCCCCCGACTCGAGCGAAAGCTCCAGCCAGAGGCCGTCCACCAGCGCCGTCACGGCGACTGCGGCAAGCCCGGCGTCGTGGGGTGCGACCCCTGCCGCCAGCAGCAGCGCCTCCAGCTCCCGGCGGTAGCCCGCGTACAGGTCGGCGTGGAGGGCGGCGATCGCCGGGTCGGTCTTCACCAGGCTCCAGAAGGCGAGCCAAGTCGCCAGCAGATCTGCGGATGCAATCGGCGGCCGGAAGCTGGCGGTGATATAGGCGTGCAGCCGTGCCTGCGGGCTCGGACCCGCGGCGGCGACGGCGGCGGCCGACGCGGCGCTGACCCGGCCGCCGACATGGCGATAGGTTGCAGCGATCAGGTCGTCGATGCCGGCGAAATAATGCCGCAGCAACCCCGGCGACACACCGGCATCGGCGCAGATCGTTCGCACCGAAACACCTCGGGCGCCCCGCGCTGCGAGGCCATGGGCACACGCCTCGATCAGGGCCAGCCGCCGGGCATCGGGGTCACGAACGAAGCTGGCACGGGCGTTCATGCCGCCTTTCTAGCGGGATTGCGGGGCACAGGCGAGCTTGTTATACGAGTGTTCAACAGCGGAGCAGTCATGGCCACCCAGCGATCCCCCGATTCCGAACCCGCTGCCGATCCGGATGCCGGCTGGTCGCTGCCGGCCTGGCTGTATCGCGATCCCGAATGGTATGCAGCGGAGGAGGCGCGCGTCCTGCGCCCGTCGTGGCAGATCGCCTGCCATCTGAACGACATCCCGAACCCTGGCGATTGGCACAGCCTGGAGTTTCTGGGTGAAAGCCTGATCGTGGTGCGCGGCGACGACGGGGCCGCCCGCGCCTTCACCAACGTCTGCCGGCACCGCGGCTCGCGAATCGTGGACGGCGCCAGCGGGTGCGCGAAGAAGCTGGTGTGCCCCTATCACGCCTGGGTCTATGAGCTGGACGGCCGCCTGTCGGGCGTGCCGCTGAAGGCGAGCTATCCGGCGTTCGACTTGGGGCTGCACGGGCTGACCCCGGTCGAGCTGGAGGTCTGGCGCGGCTTCGTATTCGTTCGCCTTCGGCCGGGCCTGCCGAGCGTAGCTGAAATGATGGCGCCCTGGGATGCCGAGGTCGCCCCCTATCGGTTCGAGGACATGCAGCCGCTGGGTGCCGTGTACAGCCGGCCGCGCGCGGTAAACTGGAAGAATCTCTGCGACAACTACAGCGACAATCTGCACATCCTGCCGGCCCACCCAGGGCTGAAACGGCTGTTCGGCCCGAACTATGAGACCGTGGCGGCGCCCTGGTCGGATCGGCTGGGCGGGCGACTGCTGACGCCGGGCTCGGCGGCGAGCTGGTCGGAACGCGCCTATGCCAAGCTGTTGCCGCCGGTCGATCATCTGCCCGCGGATCGTCAGCTGCACTGGTGGTACCTCAAGCTGTGGCCGAATATCGCGTTCGACATCTATGCCGACCAGATCGATTTCATGCAGTTCATCCCGACCGGCCCGACCACGACGACGCTCAGGATGGCGGCCTACGCGCTGCCCGACGGCCGGCGCGAGATGCGCGCCGCACGCTATCTGAACGACCGCATCAACCGAGACGTGAATGCCGAGGACACCGTGCTGGTTGGCCGGGTGCAGGCCGGCATGGCATCCTCCAGCTTCACCGTCGGTCCGCTGAGCGAGACCGAAGTCTGCCTGCGCAGTTTCGCTGCCAAGCTGCGCGACATCCTCCCCGAAGCCCGGCTTCACCACCCTCCCGCGCCCGGCTGGAGCCGCCGCTATCTCGAAGGCCCCGCCGCATGACGACGAAGTACGACGCTCTCATCATCGGCGGAGGCCACAACGGGCTGGTCTGCGCCTTCTATCTGGCGCGCGCCGGGCTGAAGGTGCGGGTGCTGGAAGCGCGCGACATCATCGGCGGCGCCTGCGTGACCGAGGAATTCGCCCCCGGCTTCCGCAACTCGACTGCAAGCTACACCGTGAGCCTGCTGCGGCCCAAGGTGATCCGCGACATGAAGCTGCACGACCATGGCTTCCGCATCATCGAGCGCACCATTTCCAACTTCTTCCCGCTGGAGAATGATTATCTGAAGCTGGGCGGCGGCACGGCGCGAACCCAGGCCGAGTTCGCTCGCTTCTCCCGGAAAGATGCCGAGACGTGCCCGGCCTATGAAGCGGCACTGGAAGGCGTGGCGGAAGTGCTTCGCGACATTTCGCTGAAGACGCCGCCCAACGCCGGCGGCGGGGTACGCGCGCTGTTGAGTGCGGCGGCGCAGGGGCGGCCGCTGATGGGAATGAAGCTGGATGCACAGCGCGACGTGCTGGACCTGTTCGTGAAATCGGCGCGGGATTTCCTGGACGGCTGGTACGAAAGCGATGCGGTAAAGGCTGCGTTCGGCTTCGACGCGGTGGTCGGAAACTATGCCAGCCCCGACACGCCGGGGTCGGCCTATGTGCTGCTGCACCATGTGTTCGGCGAAGTGAACGGCAAGAAGGGCATGTGGGGGCATTCGGTCGGCGGGATGGGGGCGATCACCCAGGCGATGGCGAAAGCCTGCACGCTGGCGGGGGTGGAGATCAGCCTGGAAAGCCCGGTCGCAAAGCTGCTCGTTAGTGGCGGCAAGGCGGTCGGCGTGACGCTGGCTGGCGGCGAGGAGATCGCAGCCGACATCGTCGCCGCCAACGTTGGCCCGGCACTGCTTTACGATCGGCTGGTCGATCATGCCGACCTGCCGGCCGAATTCGTCCGGCGCATGGCGACCTATCGAACCGGATCGGGCACCTTCCGGATGAACGTCGCGCTCTCGGAACTGCCGGATTTCACCGTGCTGCCGGGCAAGGAGCGGGCCGAGCACCACACCGCGGGCATCATCATCGCGCCGAGCCTGGACTATATGGACCGCGCCTATAGCGACGCGCGGGTACACGGCTGGTCGAAGGCGCCGATCGTGGAGATGAAGCTGCCGACCACGGTGGACGACAGCCTGGCGCCGCCGGGCAAGCATAT
>JANPJJ010000032.1:0-1624 GCA_031425455.1 Sandaracinobacter sp.
CAACCAGGTCTCGCTCTACCCGGCCGGCTGGTTCACGCGGAACATTCCCGTCACCACCAGCGTCACCTGGCCCAAGGGCTGGCAGGCCGGCGGCGCGCTGCGCGAGGCGGCGCGCTCGGGCGACACGATCACCTACGAAACGGTCGATTACGAAACGCTGGTGGACAGCCCGTTCCTCGCCGGGCGGTATTTCCGCAAATGGGATTTGGGCCAGAACGTCAGCCTCGATGTCACCGCCGACGCCGAACGCTACCTCGCCGCCACTCCGGCGCAGATCGACGCGCACAAGAAACTCGTTCAGCAAGCGGTCAAGCTGTTCGGCACCCGCCAGTTCGACCATTACGACTTCCTGCTATCGCTGACCGAAAACCTCGGCGGCATCGGCCTCGAACACCACCGCAGCAGCGAAAACGGCGTCAATCCCGGCTATTTCACCGAATGGGACAAGGGGCCGGGCCGCCGCAACCTGTTGCCGCACGAATTCACCCATAGCTGGAACGGCAAGCACCGCCGCGGCATCACCACGATCGTCCCCGATTATTCGACCCCGCTCAGGAACTCGATGCTGTGGGTTTACGAGGGCCAGACGCAGTTCTGGGGCTATGTGCTCGGCGCCCGCTCGGGCCTGTTCTCGAAACAGGAAACCCTCGACAGCTATGCGGCCATCGCCGCCACCCTCGACAACCGTCCGGCCCGCGTCTGGCGCTCGCTCGACGACACCACCAACGATCCCGTCATCGCCGCCCGCGCCCCCAAGGCCTGGCTCAGCCAGCAGCGCAGCGAGGATTATTACAATGAGGGCCTGCTCATCTGGATGGAGGCCGACGCGATCATCCGCCGCGAAACCAGGGGCGCGCGCGGCATGGACGATTTCGCCCGGGCCTTTTTCGGCACCGGCGAGGGCGACTGGGGCGTCGTCCCCTACGACTTCGCCGCGGTCGCCCGGACGCTGAACACGATCGCGCCCTATGACTGGGAAGGCTTCCTCAACCAGCGCCTGACCGAAAAAGCCAAGGGCGCCCCCCTCAACGGCTTCACCATGTCGGGATACAAGCTCGTCTATACCGACACCCCGACCCCGACCTTCGCCGACCAGCAGCGTACCGCCAAGATCAACAATTTGTCGTTTTCCGGCGGCCTCGTCATCGGCAAGGACGGCGCCATCGAACAGGTCATCTGGGACAGCGCCGCCTTTGACGCAGGGCTGACAGTCGGTGACACGCTGATCGCGGTCAACGACAAGCCGTTCAGCGATGACCTGCTGAAGGCCGAAATCACCGCCGCCAAGGGGGCAAAGGCGGCCATTCGGCTGCTTGTCAAAACCGCTGACCGTCTGCGCGCCGTCGATCTTGCATGGAACGGCGGGCTTCGATACCCGCGCTTCGAAAAGAGCGGCGGGACAGACACCGCGCTCGACCGGCTGCTGATGGCCAAGTGACCTGCGTCCTCCCCCTCAGGGGGGAGGCGACTCGCGCGTCTTCGCGCGGCGGGTGGGGGTGAGTCTGGGCGGCGGCAGAAGACTCACCCCCACCCGGGCCGGCCAAGAGGCCGTCTCTCGCCTCCCCCCTGAGGGGGAGGAATGACTTTACCCCTTCAACAGCTTCAACCCGACAATGCACCCCAC
>JANPJJ010000033.1:0-26390 GCA_031425455.1 Sandaracinobacter sp.
GCCGGCGACAGCTGCTCGGCGCGCACCCAGCCCAGTTCGCCGCCGACGGCCGCCGTGGAGGCTTCGGAGAATTGCCGGGCATAGGCAACGAAGCTGGCGCCGCCGCGCACCTGCTCGACGATGCGGCGGGCATCATTCTGCACCTGCGCCTGCACTTCCGGCGCGGCGGAGAGGAAGATTTCGCCAACGCGATACTCGTCCTGCCCCTTGCTTTCTTCCAGCTTGCGGATGACCGACTGGACTTCGTCGTCACCGACGTTGATGAACGGCTCCACCTTCTTGCGCAGCAGGCGCGTCCAGGCGAGCTCGCCGCGGATCTGCTGCTTGATGGAGGCGGGCGACGACCCGCCGTCACGGAGGAACTGCTCGAAGGCTTCCTGCGTTTGGCGGAAGTTGGCCGACACCCGGCGATAGGCCTGCTCGACCTCGCCTTCGGAGATCGTCACTTCGTTCTGCTGCGCTTCCTGGATCTGCAGCTTCTCGTCGATCAGGTTGCGCAGCACCTGCAATCGGAGCACGTCGCGCTCCTCGGGCGAAATCTTGCCGCTATTGGCGATCATCACCAGCCCCAGCCGATGATCGACATCGGTGTCGGTGATGATATCGCCGTTCACGATGGCGGTCGCCTTGCGGACATTGGGATCGACTGTCCCCATGATCGTGATGTCGGGCAGGTTCAGCGCGGCCGCCTGCCGCTGCGACGGGGTTTGCAGGCTGGCGACCTGCTGCGCGACCACGGGCCCGGCGAGCGCCGCGAGCAGGGCGGCACCGGCAAGCAGGGAATATCGAAAGCTGTGGATCATGCCTTGGATGACATCCTTGTGACATATGGGCCGGTTAACATCTAGGTGCTGGCGTTGGGCGCGGGCATAGACGAGGCGCCGGCCCGGCGCCAGCGTCGTCCTCATGCCGCCCCTCCCCTGAACCTCCGCTTACCCGAGCCTGCGCCTATCCGAGCCCGCGCCTACCCGAGATTTCGCAGCGAGATGCTGAACAGGAAGGTGTTGCCCCGCCGGGCATTGGGGTTGTCGACATAGTTGCGCTTCCAGGTCAGCCCGAATTCAAAACACTCGTCGGAATAGCTGACGCCCAGCCGGTGGCGGATCGGCTGCCAGCCGTCGCTTATCGTCAGCGGATCTTCCGCCCGGGACGTGAGATCCACCACCGCCGATCCGAACAGCGCCCAGAAGCGGCCGAACGCCAGCCGGGCGCCGGCGCGCACTTCCTCATGATCGGTCAGATCCTCCAGGTCGATGTTGCGGTTGAAGCGCAGATAGCCGACCGACACGAAGGTCTGGCGGCTGCCGATGGCGATGTCGGTCTCGTTGCGGCGGATGGCGAGGCTGTCCTTGTCCAGCCGCACGCGCTGCGTCACTTCCACCAGGCTCCCCAGCCGGACCGAGGCGCGCCCGACAAAATCGGACAGCCGGCCTGCCAGACCGGTCCCCTCGGGGAACAGGTCGGTCTGGTCGTCCAGCCGGTAGCTCTGGCCCAGCTGCGCGGTGGCCTCCAGCCCGGGTCGGCGCCAGCGCCACTCGACTCCATAGGTCACCCGGGCGCCGCCCTCCCACCGGTCATAGCCGGGAAAGCGGTTCAGCGCGAACAGGTTGGACTCCTCCAGGTCGATCGCCCGGCTGTCCTGGTTGGGGATGTCGTCGTTGCTGTTCGCGGTGGAGGCCACGAACTGCAACCGCGGCGAGATCGTCTGGGTGCCGCCGAACAGCGCCCCGGCGAACGGCCATTCCACATCGACGGCGACCAGCGGAATGATCCGCGCCTGCCAACCGTCGCGCCCGGCATAGAAGGGGTCGTCCGCAAGCGCATTGTCGCTGCTGGTATAGACGTCGCCGCGCAG
Organism: Sandaracinobacter sp.; assembly: GCA_031425455.1. Lineage (GTDB taxonomy): Bacteria > Pseudomonadota > Alphaproteobacteria > Sphingomonadales > Sphingomonadaceae > Sandaracinobacteroides. The sequence goes on from JANPJJ010000033.1 coordinate 1,856, forward strand.
CAGGCCTGTCAGCGTGATGCGCTGGCCGAGCGGGGTGAGGAAGCTGCGATCCCACTGCGCCAGTGCCAGCGCGCGCGCCATCGACTGGCCGTCGCGCCGGAACAGGCCCAGGCTGTTCGCCTGGACCAGCACGTCGCCGCCTAGGGGCTTGTCGGGCAGGCGCCACAGGAAATCGACCAGCGGCAGCGCAAACGGCGTCTTGCTGTCCTCCACGCCGGGGCGCAGATCCTGGAACGCCCAGCCCCGCACCGAGAAGTAGCGGTTCGGCTCGAACCGTTCGAGCGCGTAGGTGGAACGAAGGCGGGTATCCAGGCTGATCTGGTAGCGGCCCAGAAAATTGTCGTCGTTGGTGAGGCGCGTCGAGAAGCTGGAGCGCCAGCCATTGCCATGCTCCAGCTGGCCGCGCCCCTCGAAATAGCCGCGCGCGCGGGCATCGGTTTCGACGATGTCGCCGCTGACGGGATCGATGCGCTGGCCCTTCGCATAGGTGACTTTGCCGCCCACCTGGATCGGCCCGCCGGCGAACAGCTGGCGATAATCCACCCCGACCACCGGAGTGACGGCGGTATAGACATTGGCGGTCACGGTGAGATCGCGATCGGGCGCGATCGCCCAGAAATAGGGGATCGAGAGCTCGCCGCCCAGCTCGCGGGAATAGCGGATGTCGGGCGAGAGCAGCCCCGACTGGTTGCGATCGAAACTGTCCGGGTGGGAAAAGCTTGGGAGCGCCACCAGCGGCACGCCGAACGCCTCCAGCCGGGCCCGGCTGTAGAACACGCGGCCGCGGACCGGATCGTGCACGACGCGCGCCGCCTTGATCGACCAGACCGGCTCCTGCGGGCAGCCCTTGTCGTCGATCACGGAGCAGGGCGTGTAGGCGGCGCGGTCCAGCGTGGAGACGTTGTTGCTTCGCACCCCGGATTGCGCCGCCAGCCGGCTGCCGTCGGCCAGGATCAGCAGCACATTCTCGACCGCGCCGTCGCGCAACGTCTCGTTGAGCTGGAACCGGTCGGCGACGGCTCGGGTCCCGTCGCCGCTGTCGACCAGCACATTGCCGCTGGCCTCGACCGTGCCGGCGGAGCGGCTGTAGACCACCGTGTCGGCGGTCAGCCGCTGGCCGTCGCGCCGGACCAGCACATTTCCGGTGGCGGTTACGACGTCGATCTTCTCGTCATAGGTGAGGAGGTCGGCCTCGAACTCGACGGTCTGCGGGGCCGTTGCCGGCGCGGCCGCCGGCGCCCCGGGTTCCTGCGCGAACGCAGGGGTTGCCAGCGCCAGCGCGGAAAATGAGAGCAGGGCGCAAAGTCGGGACATCGGCTGGCCGGCTTTAGGGGTGTGGGCGCGGCCAGACAAGGCGTCCGAACGGTCTCGCACCGCATTCCGGTGACCAGAACCGATGGCTTCGGCGGAACGCCGCAAGCGCGACTGCGCGCCGGCCGTTAGGCCGAACTCGATGAGCCTTTCTCATCGAGACTCGACATCAGAACGGGATTACGCGCCCTTCGCGGCTGTATTTCAGATAGCCTACGTTGGCGCCCAGCCGCCATCCCGCGCCCAGCCGGATCGGAACCAGCACCACATCGCCGCGCTGGTGATAATTGGCCGACACGCCGCCGATCAGATAGGCCTTGCCCTCGACCGCTGGATAGCGGCGGAACAGGTCATCGGTGTCGTTCAGATTATAAATGAGGGTGAAGGTGCGCGACGCGTCGCCGCCGATGTCCGGGCCGATCGACGGCCCCGTCCAATGCACGGTGCGCTCGCCTTCGACCTTGGAATGCAGCACACCCTTGCCATAGCGCAGGCCCACCACCAGCGCGCCGCTGCCTTCGCGCCCCACGATATAGCCGTTGGGCTTGCCGAGGTCGGCGAAGATCTTCTCGATCACCTTGGCAACGCCCTCGGTCGCTTCCCCGAACGCCCCGTCGGCGGCCTTGGTGATTTCGCCGATCTCGTAAGCGGCTTCCCGGGCATCCGATCCAAGTGTTTCCTGCTGCTCGGCCGGGGCCGTCTGCGCACCGACGGGCGCAGGAAGCAGCACTATGGCGGCGGCTGACATCAGAAGACGGATCATGACCCAACCCTCGCATATTCCCATGAATCGCAGGTGAATCAGATTCCGGCCGCGATCGGCGACCTGAGGACCGGCAGCCCGGAAATCTCGACTTCGACCACATCGCCGGGGGTGAGATACAAGGGCGGAACCCGCTTCTCCCCCACGCCGCCGCAGGTTCCGGTCGCGATGATGTCGCCCGGGCGCAGCTCGGTGAAGGCGGAGATATAGCCGATCAGCGTCTCCACATCGAACAGCATCAGCGAAATCGCCGTGTGCTGCACCACCTCGCCGTTCACCCGGGTGGTGAGATCGTGCGCGCGATAATCGCCGAACATGTCCGGGGAAGCGAGCGCATCGCCGATGCTGCCCGACGCATCGAAATTCTTGCCCGGCGTGAACTGCGCGGTGTGGCGCTGCCAATCCCGCACGGAGCCGTCGAGAAACGGGGTCCAGCCGCCCACATGCGCCAACGCCCGGTCGCGCGGGATGTGCCGCCCCGCCGTCCCAATCACCAGCGCCAGCTCGCCCTCATAATCGAGGCTCTGCGAATTGGCCGGCTTCAGCACCGGCTGCCCGGCCGGCACCAGCGACTGCGGCGTGCGCAGGAACAGCATCGGATGGGCGTTCGCCTCGCCGCGGCCCATCTCGTCGCGATGCGCGGCATAATTCACCGCCGCACAGAAAATCCGCGCCTGCGGCTCCGGAAACCAGGTCATCGCGCTTGCTCCCTTTCGCGCGCCGTCAGCCGGATGAGGCCGCCGGCAAGTCCCACCACGGCGTCGGGCCGGGCGCCCAGCGCTGCGTGCAGGGCCGGATCGTCGACCGACAGGCCACCGGCATAGGCGCCATAGGCCGGCAGCACCATGCGCCGCTCGGTCAGCGCCAGGCAGCGCCGGCTCACGCGGCGCCCGGTGCGAAGCGGCAGCACGACCTTGGGGTGATAATGGCCGCTGATCTCGGGTGTCGGGCTCGGCGCCCAGGCTTCATGGCGCAGCGCCAGGCCGCCGATCTCGGCCTCGGCGACCGCGCGGCCGCCGAGCCGGGCGCCGCTGTCGCCGTCGTGATTGCCGGTGACCCACAGCCAGTCGACCCGCGCCAGCATCGTGCGCAGCAAGTCGAGCGCGGCGGGCAGCAGCCGCCCGGCGCCGCTCTCGTCGTGAAAGCTGTCGCCCAGAGCCGCCACCCGGGTCGCCCCGGTCCGCTGCACGGCGGCGGCCACCCGCTCCAGCGTTTCCAGGCTGTCGTGCGGGGGCAGCAGCCAGCCGCGCCGGGCAAAATGCGATCCCTTTTCCAGATGCAGGTCCGCCACCAGCAGCAGCGACTGCACCGGCCAGAAAACCGCCCCGCACGGCAGGGGAACGAACCGCTGGCCGGAGAACGAAAGGGAAACATCGGCCATGGGCCGGGCATAGCCAGCCTTGTGGCGGGCTGCAACCGGAAGGGCGACCAGGACGTAAACTTAAAAGCGCGTCGTCCAGGCGATTTCGCCCTGCAGCAGCGTCGGCGAGCGGTCCGGCGTGTCCGGCGCGTTGTGCTGCAACCGGGCCTGGGCGCGGACATCGCCGATTGCAGTCGGCCAGTTCACCCCGGCTTCAAACTGCCCGATCAACTCGCGCGACTTGGAAATCCGGTAACTCGGCACTTCGTTGATGTTGAGGTCGATATGACGTGCGGCCAGATGCCAGCGCCGGTTGCGGGTGTCGGTCAGGGCCGTGTGCACCGTGATGGCACGGGTGTCGCCATCCAGCGAAAGCCCGAGCGGGCGGCGCCCGTAGGTCCAGCCGTCGGTATAGATGAAGTTGTTGTAAGTGGAGCCGGGGAAGATCTGGCCGCCCATAAGCTTGCCCAGGAACCGTGCAGCCTGGCTGTCGACATATTCGAATCCCGCGTCGATCAGCGCGCCTTCCGTGCCCATCGGGCCCGAAATGCCCACGCCGGCCTGCCGCGCGAACTGCTCGATCAGGATATTGTCGGCGTCCTCCGCAGTCGAATCGAAGGTGAGCTTCAGCGTATAGCCCGACTTTCCAATCGGTCGACGATAGCTCATGCCGAACCCCGCAACCTGGTTCCCCGGTTCGTTCAACGATCCGGTGTTGTCGAAATCGCCGACGCCGATCAAGGCCCGGCCGATCGTCTTCAGGTCGCACGGTCGACCTTCGCCACACAGCATCAGACCGCGGTGCAGGCCGATCTCGAAATAGGGCGTCGGCTGAAAGGCAAAGCGCATCCCGATGATCACCGGATCATTGAAGTCGCGCTGTTCGTTCGCCTTGCCGACGAACACATCGAACGTCGTCGGCCCTAGCCAGCGCAGCACCGGCGCGTCGATCGTGAATGGCTCCAGCCGACGGAATCCCACCTTGGGAAACGGCCGGGCGCTGGTGGAGAAAATCATCGCGCCGTCATGCCCGGGGCCCCAGAAGGTCTCGACCCAGCCGCCGTAAAGCGCCCAGTTGGAACCGATCTTCAGCGCAACGAAACTGGGGTCCGGTGAAAATCCGTTCTTGAACTGCGTCGCGCGCTGCCCGTCCGTGCCGTCGCTCTGCCAGGTGCCGCCCCAGGTGACGGAAAGCGGGCCGAGATCGTGCGATGCGGCAACCGTCGCCTCGCCCGGGTTGCGGGCCACCCGGTCGAAGCCGCGCACCAGATTGGCTTCGTTGGTGGCGCTGGCGCGCACCATGTAGCGCGACTTTTTCCGCTCATATTCGGACAGGGTCTGAACCCGGCGTACGGCTGCCGCGATGTGCGGCGGCATCGCGCCACCCGCCTGCGCCCGCTCCAGCCCGCGATTGATCTGCGCCCAGGGCAGGGGCCAGGCATCGACCGGACCCAGGATATAGCCGTAGGTCCGGAGCAGCTCGACATCGGTGCGGAGCCGGGCATCGCCCGGCGGCGCCCAGGGCCCGGCATTTGCGGCGCCTGCAAACATCAGCGCCGCCAGAATCAGCCGTTTCAAGCAGGCCTCCATTCGGCGCGGGCGATTGCGAGCGCACGCGCGTCGTCGACATCGAGCCAGGGTGCGTCCCCGATATCGACAACTTCGGCGAGACCGGCCCGGGCCAGCACCGTTACCCCGTCGGAAAGGCCGGGTGCCGGCAGTCGCTCCAGCGCAGCCACAAGGTCGGGCCCCACGATGAACACACCGCTGTCATAGCAATCATACACGCTGATGCCTTTGCCGATGGCCCGGATCGCCCCGGCCTGCGTCCGAACCCGCGTGACATCCGATTCGTCCACCCAGGGATGACCCAGCCGCCGGTCGACTGCAAGCGCGAGCGGTTTCGACGCGCCATCGATCAGCCGGGCGACCAGCAGCGGAGAGACGAGATGGTCGGCCATCATCAGGACCACAGGCTCGCAGATGGCCCCGCGCGCCGCCAGCACCGAAACGCCGTTGGGCGCATCGGCCCAGCGCGGATTCAGCACGGGATCGACGGGAATTGCCCCGGTTGTGCAGGCCGCGGCAATGGCGTCGGCGGCATTGCCGAGAACGACGGTGGCGCGTTCGACCCCGGCGGCCGCCAGGGCCGCCAGCGCGTGCCGGATCAGGGGCTCGCCGCCGACCGCCGCCAGTGGCTTCAGCGGCTCCACGTCGAGCAGGCGCGAACCGGCGCCGGCAGCCAGAATGACGGCACGACGCGGGCTGCGCCCGGCCAGGCCGGCGCCCACAGGGCGGGCGACGACAGGGCGGGAGACGACAGGCTCGGCGATCATCGCGGTTTCATGCCCGGCGGGCACGACCGATCAGTGACGCGTGGCGGTTCCCGTTGCTGCATCGGCCATCGCGTCGCCGCGAATAAAGGCTTCGAGCTGAACATGAGCGTCCTGGTCCGGCAGCTGGCGCGGCGGATGCTTGCAAAAGGACGAGGACGGCGGGTGGATAACGCCGCCGATGCCGCGCTGGCGGGCAAGCGCGGCGCAGCGCACCAGATCGATCGCCACGCCGGCGGAGTTCGGGCTGTCTTCCACCGACAGGCGGAGTTCCAGGTTCATCGGCACGCCGCCGAACATCTGTCCTTCCATCCTGAGGAAGCACACCTTGTTGTCGTTCTGCCACGCCACATAATCCGACGGGCCGACATGGATATTGTCGGGTTCCAGCCGATGCTCCGCGACGGACTGCACGGCTTCGGTCTTGGAAATCTTCTTCGATTCCAGCCGATCCTTGGCCAGCATGTTCAGGAAGTCGGTGTTGCCGCCCGTGTTCAGCTGATAGGTCCGCTCCAGCTTCACGCCGCGACGCGCGAAAAGGTCGGTAAGCGTGCGGTGCACGATGGTGGCACCCAGCTGCGCCTTGATGTCGTCTCCGATCAGCGGCACGCCGGCGTCGGCAAAGCGCTTCGCCCAGGTCTCGTTCGAGGCGATGAAAACGGGGATGTTGTTTACGAAAGCGACGCCCGCCTGCAGCGCGGCCTCGGCGTAGAATTCGGTCGCCTTCTGGCTGCCAACCGGCAGATAGTTCATCAGCACATGCGCCTCGGTCCGCTTCAGCGTCTCGATCACGTCTTGCAGCGTCGGCTGCGGCAGGTCCGCCACGCGGAAGCTGCGCGCTTCGGGGGCATCCAGCATATGCGGTGCCACACCATCCAGGATTGCGCCCATCATCACCTTGGTGCCGGTCGGGGCGACGTGATCGCAGAACACAGTCGTGCAGTTCGGCGCGGAAAATATGGCTTCGGCGACATCGAGGCCGACCTTGCGGCGGTCCACATCGAATCCGGCCACGACCTTCAGGTCCTTCGGACGCCAGCCGCCCAGGTCCCAGTGGCTGAGGCCGATGGCTTCGTTGCCGCCACCGTTCGAGTAGTGGGCGATGCCCTGCACCAGCGAGCTTGCGCAGTTGCCGATCCCTGCAATGGCAACGTTAATGGGTGTCATGTCAGGATTTTGCCTTCCAACCGGCCGTCCATGGGCCTGCAATATTCTTGAAACAGTGGCGTCACCTACTCGCAGCATCGCTCTTGGGCAAGAAAGCATAGGCGGTTGCCGCGAAATTCTCTGAAACTGCGGCACTTGTGCCGCGGCCATAGGCTGCCAGCGCCTTCAGGAATCGCCAATGCGCGACGGCAAAGGTGAGCGCGGCATACACCAGTATGCCAAGAAAACCAGCCCACCAGAGGTTCAGGGCCGCAAAGGGCAGCAACGTCCAGAAGAAGGTGTTGCGTCGCCCGCCGACCAGCCGGAACCGCCGCTCGAACGGGCCCCAATCGTCGAGCTGGCGCCCGGTGAAGCGGCGGAAGAACTCGCCGCTGACCGCTTCCGCCAGCGCAAACCCGATGATCCCGCCGGCCGCCAGCCATGCAGCCAGCCCATGCTCCCCCGAGAACCACCAGCCCAGCGCCAGGAACCAGCCATATTCCATCGCCTTGTCGAGCACATGTTCGAGATCTCCCCAACGAGAAAATTCGTGCCGAACCCTAGCCAGCTTTCCGTCGACGCCGTCGAGCGGGCCGATCACCAGCACCAGGCCCAGTCCCCACCAGAGCTCGCCGGCCGCGAACAGGAGCAGCGCGGCCAGGCCCAGCACGGCGGTCAGGATCGTCACCATGTTGGGGCTCACCCGGGTCGGCAGCAGCAACCGGACGATCGCATCCTCGATGGGCGGGTGCACGAAACGCGCCGGCCAGTCGAGACAGCCCTTTTGCGACGCTGCGATCAACGCCTCGGTCGCCGCCTTTCGCGCCGGTTCGTCTGCCGGTCTGTGCCAGAGCTGCGGGGCGTCGCGCCGCCGCGCCGGCGCATAGGTCGGCAGCGATTCCACGCTCAACCTTCGGGCCCCGTCTTCCACTGCGGCTCGCACCAGCGTCCCCGTCAGGTCCCACTCCCCGAGCCCGGCCGCGGTCCCGGCCGTCATATCCGGATCCAGCCGCGCGAGCCCCGCCCAGTGGCTCTGCGAATCGAGCCGCTCGGCAGCAGCCGGTGCCGGGCCATCAAAGGCCAGCAGAACCGGGGCCGCCGGCACGCGCAGCAGGGCTGCCACCAGCCGGTCATCGACCAGCAGGCCGGGCGCGAACAGCAGCACTTCGCGCGCCTCGTCCGCGAGCCGGGCTGCAAGTGCCTCGGCGTTCGCTGCGCGCCAGCAACGGTCCTCGGCCGCCAGCCGCCCGGCGATATCCGACGGCAGCGCCGCCGCCACGACGATCGCGGCCCCGGCGCCGGCATCCAGCGCCGTTCGCACCTGACGTTCCAGCAAGCTGATGCCGCCCACCACGCCAAGGCCAGGTGGCGGCTGGCCAGGTTCGCTCTCGCCAGCCGATACCACCGCGATAAATCCCATGCGATGCGTCCTTAACGGCGCATTCCGCTGCTTGCCAGCCCGGGACGGAATCAGCAGGGTGGAACCTGTCATGGATATTGCACGCCCTCTGGAGATCGAGCCGTTTTCGAACCGTTACGGCATTCATCGCCTTGCCCTTGCAATGCTGCCGCTGGCCGTGCGCCTGGGCATTCATCCCAACATGGTCACAATGGCCGGGTTGGGATTCGGGTTGCTTGCGGGGCTCGCCTATCTGAACTGGGCCGATTGGCGGTTCGCCACGCTCGGCCTGGTTTTGATGCTGGCCTGGCATGTGATGGACGGGCTGGACGGCAAGCTGGCACGCGCCACCGGCAAGTCCAGCGACGTCGGCCGGCTGCTGGACGGCGTTGCAGATTATGCCACGTTCGTCGCCGTCAACCTGGCGCTCGCCTTCACCATGGGGGACTGGCGGGTGGCGCTTCCGATCGCCCTGCTATCCGGGCTGTTCCACGCCTTGCAGTCGCAATTCTACGAAGGCGAGCGCGCCACCTATATCCGCCGCTGTGCCGGCCGGTTCGAGGCGGTCGAGCGGCCGGCGGCCGGCGGTGCGGTCGAGCGGCTGTACAATCGGTGCGAGGCGTTGCTGGGAAATCGCACCCGCGCGTTCGACACCCAGCTTGCGGCTGCAACACCCGCCGAACAGACGCGCCTGATCGCGGCGTGGCGCCCGCGCGCCGCGCGCATGCTCCACATCATGGGCCCGCTCAGCGCCAACGGCCGCACCTTCGCGATCTGGCTGGCAGCGATCGCCGGCAATCCGATGCTCTACTGGGCCTGGGAAATCATCGGTCTCACGCTGCTGGCGCTTGCAGCGGCACGGCTGCTGCGGCAGGCGGAAGCGGTATCGGCGGGGCAGCCGACGCCGCAAGCCCGGGGGCCAAGAACAGCATGACCGAACAACGATGAACGAGACCACCTCGGTTCGCGCGTCCTTTCTGGTCGTCAGCCTGCTGTCGCTGCTGTGGCTCGGCGTCGCCGTCTGGGCGATGGTGCACGAAGGCGGCCGCCCCGACAGCCTGTTCGCGACGATCCAGGCTTTCGCGCTGATCCTCACCCCGGTTGCCGCCCTGTTCGCGCTGGCCGCAGCGATGGGCAACCGCGAGCGACTGCCCACGTTGAACGCTGCCGACTCGCTGGAAGACGGCGAAGCCCGGCTGACCGGCATCATTGCCCGAATTGATGCGCTCCGCGCCGGGCTGGGAGCCGAATTGCAGGAACTGGTGGCAGCGGGCGCCGCACTGGAGGCGCAATCCAAGGGCGCGCAGGCGCTGGCGCAGCAGATGACGGCAGCCAGCATCGCCGCTCTGGACGCGGGCAAGCTGCTGGAAAGCGCAGTTCCCGAAGCCACGCGGCAGGCGGAGGCGCTGCGCCAGGCTTTGCTGGCAACCGGCACCGAAGCGCAGGCACAGGCCGCGCAGGCCGGCACTGCCGCAAGGGCGCTCGCCTCGGGGCTGGAGGCGACCCGCACCGAAGGCCAGAGCGCGGCGTCGACGCTGGCGGACGCGCTCGCCCTGCTGGAGACGCGCGCCACCACCGCCCGCACCCAGAGCGAGGCGGGCATGCGAAGCATTCGCGGCGAGGCCGAGAGCCTCTACGAGTTCCTGGAGAACACACTGGTCGCCAAGCGCGAGGCGCTGGGGCGGCAGGGCGAAACCATGGCCGGCCAGCTGGAGGGCGGATACGCCCGGCTGGAAGCGCTGGGCGGCGCGGCATCGGAGCAGCTCGGGCAGCGGCTCGGCGCGCTGTTGCAGCAGGCCGACGCGATCGAGGCTCGGCTGAAGGCGCAGGCCGGCGCGACCGAAGCGCTGGCAGCCCAGGGCGAACGATCGTTCCAGATCCTCGATGCCCGGCTCCAGCATAGCAGCGAGACCAGCCGCACCGCGCTGGAGCGGCTTGCGACGCGGATCAACGAGGTCGGCCTGGAGCTGGCTGCGCTCACCCAGCCGCTGAAGGACACGCAAGGCGCGGCGCAAGACCTGGACGGGGCCGTGAAGACCCTTCGCGAAACCGCGCTGCAGACGGTGGATGTGCTGGGCGAAACGCTCCCGGCCCGCACCGTGGAGGCCGGGCGTGCGGCCGAGACCTTGTCCGCCGAGCTGCGGGCGCTGGTATCGTCGATCGACGACGCGCATTTGAAAGCCGCCGGGCTGGCCCTGCCGATTGCCGAGAGCCGGGCTGCGATCGATACGGCGAGCGAAGCGTTCGCGGCACAGCGCACCGCGATCGAGGCGGCCGGCCAGGCGCTCGTTGTCGAGCTGACCCAGGCCCGCAATCTGATCGGCGAGGTGGAGGAGCAGACCCGCGACACCTCGCTGTCGGCGGCAACCCGGCTGGTGGAGGCGATGGCGCGGGTCCGCGAGGTAGCGACACAGGCGACCGGTACCATGCGCGAGATGCTGGACGGCGTGCTGGCAGAAGCCCGTGACAGCCTGTCGGCAACGGCGGACCAGGCGATGAAGCGGAGCTTCGTGGAGCCCATTGCCGAACAGGCCCGCGCTGCCGAGGCCGCCGCGAGCGCTGCCGCCGAGCGGACGGCCTCCAGCATGGCGGCGCTGGCCGCGACACTGAAGCTGCTGGAAGAGCGCGGATCGGACCGCATGGGCGCCTTCGAGACGGCGCAGCAGCAGGACCTGCTGGCGGCCGCCGCCCTGTTGACGGACCGGCTGTCGCAGGCCTCGGTTTCCATTGCGTCGGCGCTCGGCAAGCCGATGGACGATGCCGACTGGGCCCAGTGGCGCCGCGGCGAGCGCGGCCTGTTCAACCGTCGAACACTCAGCCTGCTGGAGAAGCGCGAGGCGCGGGAGGTGAAGGCGCTGCTGGAAAAGGACCCCGGCTTTGCGCAGGCCGCGAAAGACTATACCGCCGCGTTCGACGCGCTGGTGAAGCGCTTCGAAGGCACGACCCCGATTCTGGCGACGGCGCTGCAGGGCTCGGAGCAGGGCCGCCTTGCCGCAGCGCTCAGCGAGGTCCTGCCGGGCTGAGGCCGGGTATCAGCGCTTCCAGATCCGCGCGGGTGATCCAGCCCTTGTTCCAGTTGAGCACGAACAGCGCGAACAGCACCGCCGAGATCAGCGTCGTCCAGCCGAACTTGCGCCGCATCGAAAGCCCGGCTGGGGCGCTCGGCGCCTGCCCCGGCACCTCAGGCTCGCCCGCCTCCGCGGAGGTCTTCACGCCATAGGGCAGCACCAGGAACAGGGTGAACACCCAGAACAGCAGATAGACCGCAAGCATCGATGGCCAGGACATCGCGCTACCGATCACCGTGATGATCTTTGATCATCGCAAGCGCGGCTGCGCGCCGGCGCCAGTGCGCCGAACGGTCGATGCAACGTTATCGACCGCCAGTGAAAGATTGATGATCTGCACGTCGGTCGGCGGCTTCTTGCCGGTCCACTGCCGGGCCACGCGCCGCACGGAGACCTTCACTTCGTCTTCCAGCCGGCGCCGGTCCGCCATGCCGACCTTGGTGAATGTCGCCTCCGCCGCTTCGGCGGCCTGCGCCAGGAAGGTTTCCTCATCCTCCTCGACCGGCACGCCGCGCGCGATCACCCGGGCGTCGGCCGCCAGCTGGCCGTCGCGGCCGACCACCAGGGTCACCGTCATCAGCCCGGAGTGCGCCAGCTTGCGGCGCATGTTGATGGTGGCCCCGTCGGCCGGCAGGATCACGTCGCCGTCCAGTACCAGCCGGCCGTGCGCCTCGTGGCTCAGGATCTGCGGCTTGCCGGGCGCCAGCCGGATGCAGGCGCCGTTGACGGGCACGATCGCCTCGGGCACGCCCCAGCCCTTCGCCAGCCGGGCATGCTCCTCCATGTGGCGCCGCTCGCCGTGCACCGGCACCGAAATCCGCGGCTTGATCCAGCTGTACATCGCCTTCAGCTCGGGCTGGCCGGGGTGGCCGGACACATGCACATGCGCCTGCTTCTCGCCGATAATCTCGATGCCGCGCGCCGCCAGCGCATTCTGCACCCGGGCGATCGCCATTTCGTTGCCGGGGATCTGCTTCGAGGAATAGACCACGAGGTCGCCCGCCTCCAGCCGGATCTGCGGGTGGCTGCCGTCGGCGATGCGGGCCAGCGCCGCCTGCGGTTCGCCCTGGGTGCCGGTCACCACGATCAACACGGTTTCCGCCCGCGCATTCGCGGCCTGCTCCCAGCTGATCGTGTCCGGGAAGCCCTTCAGATAGCCGGTCGCCTTTGCCACCTGGATGATCCGCTCCAGCGATCGGCCGGCGATCACCAGCTTGCGCCCCGACGCCTTGGCGACTTCGCCCAGCGTGTGCAGCCGGGTTGCGTTGGAGGCGAAAGTCGTCACCACCACCCGCCCGCGTTTCCGCCCTTTCACCAGCTTCATCAGCCCGTCGAAAACCTGGCTTTCGGAGCCCGAGGGTTCGGCGTTGAACACGTTGGTGGAATCGCCGATCAGCGCCAGCGTGCCCCGGCCGGCATTGTCGCCGATCGCGCTCAGTTCCTCGGCCGAGGCCGGGTCGCCCAGGATCGGCTTCGCGTCCAGCTTCCAGTCCCCGGTGTGGAACAGGCGGCCGAACGGCGTGTCGATGACGAGCGCATTGCCCTCCGGGATGGAGTGCGCCAGCGCCACATAGCGCGCCGTGAACACGCCGAGCTTCACTTCGCCACCCATCGGAACGACGTGGAGCTTGACCTCCTTCTCCAGACCCTCCTCCTCCAGCTTGCGGCGGATGAGCCCGGCGGTGAACGGGGTGGCATAGAGCGGCACGCCGAGATCGGCGGCGAGATAGGGGATAGCGCCGATATGGTCTTCATGGCCGTGCGTCAGGATGATCCCCAGCAGGTCGTCGCGGCGGTCCTCGATGAACTGCAGGTCGGGGAGAACCAGCTCCACGCCGGGCAGCGAAGGATCGGCGAAGGTCATGCCGAGGTCGCACATGATCCACTTGCCGCGGCAGCCATATAGATTGACGTTCATGCCGATCTCGCCCGAGCCGCCAAGCGGCAGGAAGATCAGCTCATCACCAGGTTTCAAGAAATTTGCCTTTTCAAGTTGCGCGCATGGATGCGCAGCAGCCCCTTGATCGTGAGGTCGGGGTCTACGTGCGAGATAGTGTCGGTGTGCCGGCTGAACAATGCGGCAAGGCCGCCCGTTGCCACCACGGTTGTCTCGGCCCCGATCTCTTCGGTGAGGCGGCGTACCAGCCCTTCGATCAGGCCGACATAGCCCCAGAAGACCCCGGACTGCATTGCATGGACCGTGCCCTTGCCGATCACGCCCCGCCCTTCGGCCGGCGGTTCCACCGCGATCCGCGGCAGCCGGGCAGCCGCCTGGTAGAGCGCGTCCATCGACAGGTTGATGCCCGGCGCAATGACCCCGCCCTCATAGGCGCCCGCGCCCGAAACGATGTCGAACGTTGTCGCTGTGCCGAAATCGATGATGATGAGCGCGCCTGGCCAGATGGCATGCGCCGCGACCGCATTCACGATCCGGTCGGCACCGACTTCGGCCGGGTTGGGCAGCTCGATCGGCATGCCATAGTCAATGCCCGGCGCCCCCACCACCATCGGTTCCACACCGACATATTTGCGGGCGAGGCCGCGCAGGTTGAACAGGGTCTGCGGCACCACGCTGGCAATCACGACCGCATCGATGTCTGCGCGGCTGGCACCTTCCATCTCGATCAGCTGGTTCAGCCAGACGGCATATTCGTCGGCGGTGCGCCGGGTATCCGTCGCAATGCGCCAACGCCAGCGGATCGTCTCCCCGTCGACAATGGCAAAGACGATATTGGTGTTGCCGACATCGATCGCGAGCAGCATCAGCGGTCTCCCCCAGGCGGAGCCTGCCCAATACTCACAGGCGGAGCCTGCCCAATACTCACAGGCGGAGCCTGCCCAATACTCGCAGGCGGAGCCTGCCATACATCGCCCGCATGCACCCGATGCAGCACCCCGTCGTCTCCGTCCACCAGCAAGGCGCCGTCGGCCGCAAGGCCCTGGAAGCGGCCGGCGAGGTCCTGGCTGCCGTTCGAAACCCGCAGCGGCGTGCCAGCGGGATGGGCGCGCGCCAGCCAGTCGGTGCGGGTGGCGGCAAAGCCGCCCTCGCGCCACTGCGCGCGCCGACGCGCGAAGTTCCCAGCCAGCTGCTCCAGGAACGGGCCCGGCGCGACCGACACGCCGGCATCCAAAAGCGCGATCGTCGCCCGGCCGGGCAGCACCGGTGCCGCTGCCAGATTGACGCCCATGCCCAGCACCAGCACCCCGCCCTCCCGCTCCAGCAGGATGCCCGAAAGCTTGGCGCCGTCCAGCAGAGCGTCATTGGGCCATTTCAGCTGGAGCCGTTCGGGCGCCAGCAATCCGGCCAGCACATCGTGCAGCGCCAATGCAGCCACGAACCCCAGCTCGGCCGGATTGCCTTCGCCCGGCTGCGGACGAATGAGGCAGCTTGCCGCCAGATTGCCCGCCGGCATTTTCCAGGCGCGGCCAAGGCGCCCGCGACCTGCCGTCTGCCGGTCGGCGCGGACCCATTGGCCATCCCCGAACTGGCTTGCGTTGGTGCGCAGCCAGTCGTTGGTCGACCCGACTTCGTGCAGGTGGAGGATCAGAACAAGCAGCTCGCAGCCCGGCGGCTGGCGGCTGCCAACGGCCCCAGCAGCAGGAAGCCCAGCGGCGAGCAGAAGATCGCCGCCGCCGCCATCATGCCGCTGTTCACCAGCGCCCCGCCCTGCCCAGCCATCACCACATCGGCCGGCGGATCGAAGAACAGGATCTTCACGATCCGGAGGTAATAATAGGCCGCCACCACGCTCGCCAGCACGCCCAGCACGGCCAGCGGCCAGAGGTTCGCCTCGACCGCCGCATTGAACACCGCGAGCTTCGCCATGAACCCGAACAGCGGCGGCAGGCCGGCAAGTGAGAGCATGAAAATGGACAGTGCCGTTGCCAGCCAGGGCCGCGACCGCGCCAGGCCGGCGAGATCGTCGAGCTTCTCGACCGACCGGCCGTCCACATCCGTGAGCGCCAGCACGCAGAGGAAAGCGCCGAGCGTCATCACCAGGTAGATGGCGAGGTAGAGCAGCACGGCGGACGCCCCCGCCACCGTCGCTGCTGCAAGCCCGATCAGCACGAAGCCGATGTTGTTGATGCTGGAATAGGCCAGCAGGCGTTTGATATTGTTCTGCCCGATCGCGCCCACCGCCCCCAGGAACATCGACGCGATCGCCATGAACACGATGAGCTGCCGCCAATCCGCCACCATGCCGGAGAAAGCGTCCAGCGCGACCCGAAGGAACAGCCCCATCGCAGCCGCCTTGGGCGCCGACGCGAAGAAGGCTGCAACCGGCGTCGGCGCGCCTTCATAGACATCCGGCGTCCACATGTGGAACGGGACGGCGGCGACCTTGAAGGCGAGGCCGGCGATCACGAACACCAAGCCGAACAGGGCGCCCAGGTTGCGTTCTTCGCCCGCCCTGAGGCCGGCGGCGATGGCGGTGAAATCGGTGGAGCCGACGAAGCCATAGACCAGGGTGATCCCGTAGAGCAGCAGCCCCGAGCTCAACGCGCCGAGCACGAAATATTTGAGGCCGGCCTCGGTAGAGCGCGTCTCGTCGCGGTGGAACGCTGCCAGCACATAGGAAGCGAGGCTCATCAGCTCCAGCCCGATGTAGAGGGTGAGGAGGTTGTTGGCCGACACCATCACGCACATGCCGAGCGTCGCCAGCACGATGAGCACCGGATATTCGAACCGGTTCGCCTTCACCCGCTCGAGATAGGGGATCGCCAACAGGACCGAAGCCGAAGCTCCGACCAGGATCAGGATCTTCAGGAAGGCCGACAGGCTGTCGGCCACATAAAGGTCGTTCCAGGCGAGCAGCCGGTCGGGACTGCCGGCAAGAATGGTGGCGCCGGCAGCGCCGAACAGGATGACCGCGCCCCAGGAGAGGCCCCTCAGCGACCGGTCGCCGCGGAACACGCCCAGCATCAGCAGCACGAGCGCGCCAGCCGCAAGCACCACTTCGGGCGCGCCGATGGCGAGGGACTGCTGCAGGTTCATCGGGCGACGCTTTCGGTAACGGCTGCCAGTTGCACGGGTCCACCTTGCTTGGGCAGACTGTGCGGCGTCTGCGGCGCATCGGCCCGCTCCAGCCGGGCCATCAGGCTTTGGACCGGCGCTTTCAGTGGCACCAGGAACGGCTTCGGGTAGACCCCCATCCACAAGGCGACCAGCGCCAGCGGCACCATCACGGCCCACTCCCGGGCGTTGAGATCGCGCATCGCGGCGGCGTCGGCGTTCTTCTGCGCGCCGAACATCACCCGGGCGAACAGCCACAGCATATATCCGGCGCCCAGGATCACGCCCGTCGCCATCACGAACGCCACCCAGGTGTCAGCCTTGAAAATGCCGGTCAGCGCCAGGAACTCGCCCACGAACCCGGACGTGCCCGGCAGCGCGATGGAGGCCATGGTGAACAGCAGGAAGAACACGGCATAGCGCGGCATGTTGGTGGTGACGCCGCCATAGCGATCGATGTCGCGGCTGTGCAGCCGGTCGTAGATCACACCGACGCAGAAGAACAACGCGGCCGAGACGACCCCATGGCTCAGCATCACCACCATCGCGCCTTCCAACCCCTGCGTGTTGAAGGCGAACAGGCCCGCTGTCACGAAGGCCATGTGCGCAACGCTGGAATAGGCGATCAGCTTCTTCATGTCGGCCTGCACGAGGGCGACGAGGGAGGTGTAGACCACCGCCACCATCGACAGTGCGAACACGACCCACATATAGGCCACGCTCGCCTCCGGGAACATCGGCAGCGAGAAGCGGATGAAGCCGTAGCCGCCCATCTTCAGAAGCACGCCCGCGAGGATCATGGAGCCCGCCGTCGGCGCCTCCACATGCGCATCGGGCAGCCAGGTGTGAACCGGCCACATCGGCATCTTGACGGCAAAGCTGGCGAAGAAAGCGGCCCACAGCCAGCCTTGGGCCGCGGCGGGGAAATCATAGGCCATCAGCGCCGGAATGTCGGTGGTGCCGGCCGTAAACGCCATCCACAGCATGGCAAGCAGCATGAGCACCGAGCCCAGCAGCGTGTAGAGGAAGAATTTGTAGCTGGCATAGATGCGCCGCTTGCCGCCCCAGATGCCGATGATGAGGTACATCGGGATGAGGCCGGCCTCGAAGAAGATGTAGAACAGGAAGATGTCGAGGCTGGCGAACACGCCGATCATCAGCGCCTCCATCGCCAGGAAGGCGGCGATATATTCCGGCACGCGGGTCTTCACACTGTCCCACCCGGCCAGGATGCAGAGCGGCATCAGGAACACCGACAGCAGGATGAGGACGAGGCTGATGCCGTCGATCCCCAGGTGCCAGCTGAACAGACCACCGAACAGTTCGGCCCGCTCGGTGAACTGGAACGCGGCGGTCGACGGATCGAACCTGGCCCAGAGCACGAGCCCGGCCGCGAACAGGACCAGCGTGGTGCCGAGCCCGATCCAGCGCGCTGCCCGTGCCTGTCGCGCCTCGTCTCCGGGCAGGAACAGGATTGCCAGCGCGAGCGCCAGCGGGAGGAGGATCATGGCGCTCAGCACGGGCGCCGGCTTGCCTTATGTGACCTTGTCATCCCGGCGCAGGCTGGGATCTCCCAATGTGCTGCCAGCGCGACGGGGGGAGATGCCAGCCTGCGCTGGCATGACGGTTGTTGTTGCGAAGATGTTTTCATCGAACGATGAACCATGTCGCGAACGCCGCCACGCCCATCAGCATCACCAGCGCATAGGAATAGACCAGGCCCGATTGCAGGCGCTTCGCAGCGCCTGCGCCCGAGGCGACCACATTCGACAGCCCGTCCGGACCGAAGCGGTCGATCGTGCCCTGGTCCCCCCGGTGCCAGAAGGTGCGGCCCAGCCACAGCGCCGGCTTCACCAGGATCGCATCGTACAGCTCGTCGAAATACCATTTGTTGAACAGGAAGGCGTGCAGCTGGCGGAACTGCGCCTTGAACGCGTCCGCGGTACCCGGGTTGCGGATATAGACCGACCAGGCGATCAAGAGGCCGAGCGCCATCACGATCGTGGGCGCCCAGTAAACCAGCGCCGGCACATGGTGCAGCGCCTCGAAGAAGGCGGCATCGTGCACCAGCGTGCCGGCCCAGAAGGCAGTCTCGCCGCCAACGAACCAGTCGTTGAAGATGGCACCCGCGAACAGCGCGCCAAGGCTCAGCAGCCCCAGCGGCACCAGCATCGAGAGCGGGCTCTCGTGCGGATGGTAGCCGCCCGTTCCGGTGGCCACAGGTGCAGCGCCATGGCTGTCGCCATGTTCCTCGGCGGGATGATCATCCCCATGGTGCGTCGCATGCGCGATATGCTCGGACTGCACCCAGCGGGCCTCGCCGAAGAAGGTCTTGAAGATCAGTCGCCAGGAATAGAAGCTGGTGAGGAGCGCGGCGAAAATGCCGATGAAGAAGGCCAGCCGCCCGGCTTCCGTACCGCTCTCCCACGCTGCGAACAGCACGCTGTCCTTCGAAAAATAGCCCGACGTATAATTCACCCCGGTAATCGCCACGGTGCCGATCAGCATCGCCGCGAACGTCAGCGGGATCGATTTCCGGAGCGCCCCGTAATAGCGCATATCCTGCTCATGGTGCATCGCGTGGATCACCGAGCCCGCGCCCAGGAACAGCAGCGCCTTGAAGAAGGCGTGGGTGAACAGGTGGAACATCGCCGCGCCATAGGCGCCCACCCCGGCCGCGAAGAACATATAGCCCAGCTGCGAACAGGTGGAGTAGGCGATCACCCGCTTGATGTCGTTCTGCGTGGTGGCAACCGTTGCCGCGAACAGACAGGTGAGTGCTCCGACATAAGTGACCACGGTAGAAGCGGTGACCGACGCCTCGTAGAGCGGCGACATGCGGCAAACCAGGAACACGCCGGCGGTCACCATCGTCGCCGCATGGATCAGCGCCGACACCGGCGTCGGCCCTTCCATCGCGTCCGGAAGCCAGGTGTGCAGCGGCACCTGCGCCGATTTCCCCATCGCGCCCACGAACAGCAGCAGCGCGATGCAGGTGATGGCGTCGACCGACGTCCCCAGGAAGGTGAAGGTCGCCCCCTTCGCCCCAGCCACCCCGCCCAGGATCGTATCCAGATCGACCGTGCCGAACAGCATGAACAAGGCGAAGATGCCCAACATGAAGCCGAAATCACCGACCCGGTTCACCACGAAAGCCTTGATGGCGGCGGCCCAGGCGCTCGACTTCTTGTACCAGAAGCCGATCAGGAGATAGCTGGCCAGCCCCACGCCTTCCCAACCGAAGAACATCTGCACCAGATTGTCCGCGGTCACCAGCATCAGCATGGCGAAAGTGAACAACGACAGATAGGCGAAGAAGCGGGGCTGGTCGGGATCTTCCGCCATATAGCCCCAGCTATACAGGTGGACCAGCGCCGACACCGAGGTGATGACGACCAGCATCACCGCCGTCAGCATGTCCAGTTTCAGGGCCCAGTTCACCACCAGGTCGCCGCTGGTGAACCATTCGGCCACGACGACATCGCTCGGCGGGGCGCCGTTGATGAGGCCGATGAAAATCGCCCAGGAGAGGGCACAGCTGATGAACAGCGCGCCCGTGGTAACGGACTTCGCCGCCACATTGCCGATGGCGCGGTTGCCGATGCCCGCGATCAGGAACGCCAGGAGCGGCAGGAAAACGACCAGCTGGATCATCCGCGCATCTGCCGCGCATCGTCCACCGCGATGGTGCCGCGGTTCCGGAAATAGATCACCAGGATAGCAAGCCCGATCGCCGCCTCGCCGGCCGCCACCGTCAGCACGAACATCGCGAAAATCTGCCCCACCATGTCACCCAGGAACACCGAGAAGGCGACGAAATTGATGTTCACCGCCAGCAGGATCAGCTCCACCGACATCAGGATGACGATGATGTTCTTGCGGTTGATGAAGATGCCGAGCACCCCCAGCACGAACAGCACCGCGCCCACCACGAGATAATGGCCAACGCCGATCATGACCGCACCTCGGTCCGCTCGGGTAGCGCCTGCACCCCAACGCCGGTGTCCACGCCGGCGCCCGTAACGGGGCGCATGATCGTCACGGCGCTCGCAGGCGTCCGCGCATTCTGCTTCGCCACATCCTGCCGCTTCACGCCGGGCCGGTGCCGCAGCGTCAGTACGATGGCGCCCACCATCGCGGTCAGAAGGATCATGCCGGCCATCTGGAACACGAACACATAGTCGGTGTAGATCAGCGTCCCGATCGCCTCGGTATTGGGAAGCCGGGAGGCCGGCACCGGGGCTGCCCGGGCCTGGACCGCGAGGTCGCCGAAGGTCCACAGCGCCGCGACCGTCACCAGCTCCACGGCAAGCACCAGCCCCAGCAGCAGCCCGAACGGAAGGTATCGCGCGAAGCCGGCCCGCATCGAGGAGAAATCAATGTCCAGCATCATCACCACGAACAGGAACAGGACCGCGACCGCGCCGACATAGACGATGACCAGGATCATCGCGATGAACTCGGCCCCGATCACCAGGAACAGGCCGGCCGCGTTGAAGAAAGCCAGGATCAGCCACAGCACCGAGTGCACGGGGTTGCGCGCCAGGATCACCATCAGGCCCGACGCCACGACCACGGCCGCGAACAGATAAAAGACGATGGCCTGGATCACGGCTGCGTGCGGCCCCAGCGGGTTTGGGTCATGTGGGCTCGGCCGTTAGCGATACGGGGCGTCGGCGGCAAGGTTGGCGGCGATCGCCCGCTCCCACCGCTCGCCGTTCGCCAGCAGCTTGTCCTTGTCGTAGAACAGCTCCTCGCGGGTCTCGGTCGCGAACTCGAAGTTCGGCCCCTCCACGATCGCATCCACCGGGCAGGCTTCCTGGCACAGCCCGCAATAGATGCACTTCGTCATGTCGATATCGTAGCGCGTGGTGCGCCGGCTGCCGTCCTCGCGGGGCTCCGCCTCGATCGTGATCGCAAGTGCCGGGCACACCGCCTCGCACAGCTTGCAGGCAATGCAGCGCTCCTCGCCGTTGGGGTAGCGCCGAAGCGCATGCTCGCCCCGGAACCGCGGGGAAAGCGGGCCCTTTTCGTAAGGGTAGTTCACCGTCCGCTTGGGGCGGAACATATAGCCGAAGGTCATCGCATGGCCGCGGATGAACTCCAGCAGCAGCATCGATTTGGCGGCTTCGAAGAAACTCATGAAACAGCTCCGTAGTGGCCCGTGAACACCAGCCATCCACTTACCAGCACCACCCAGAACAAGCTGAGCGGCAGGAAGATCTTCCAGCCCAGCCGCATCAGCTGGTCATAGCGGTAGCGCGGCACCGTCGCCTTCACCCAGGCGAACACGAAGAACATGAAAACGATCTTCAGGAACAGCCAGATAATGCCCGGCACGGCATAGAGCGGCGCCCAGTTGATGGGCGGCAGATAGCCCCCCAGGAACAGGATCGCGGTCAAGGCGCACATCAGCAGGATGTTCATATATTCGCCCAGGAAGAACAGGGCGAAGGTCATCGACGAATATTCCACCTGATAGCCTGCCACCAGCTCGGCCTCGGCCTCGGGCAGGTCGAACGGCGGCCGGTTGGTTTCCGCCAGTGCCGAGATCAGGAACACGATCGCCATCGGAAACAGCAGCGGATTGAAGATGTTGCCGTTCAGCAGCCCGAAGATGTTGCCGCGCTGGCTCTCCACAATCGCGGTCAGGTTGAAGCTGGAGGCGTAGAGCACGACCGTGATGATCACGAACCCGATCGAGACCTCGTAGCTCACCATCTGCGCCGCCGAGCGGAGCCCGCCCAGGAATGGGTATTTCGAGTTGGAGGCCCAGCCCGACATGATGATGCCGTAGACGCCCATCGACGACACCGCGAACAGGAACAGAAGCCCCACATTGATGTCGGCGAGCACCCAGCCGGCGTCGAACGGAATCACCGCCCAGGCGACCAGCGCCAGCACGAAGGTGATCATGGGCGCGATAAAGAACACGCCCTTGTTCGCGCCGGTGGGCACGATGGTTTCCTTCAGAAACAGCTTCAGCCCATCGGCAAACGGCTGCAGGATGCCGATCGGCCCCACCACATTGGGCCCGCGCCGCAGCTGCATCGCCGCCCAGACCTTGCGGTCCATCCAGGTGCTGAGCGCCATCACCAGCATGACCGGCAGTGCGATCATAAGGATCAGGATCAGATGGGCGACGAACCAGCCGAAGCCCTCTCCCAGATATTGCTGGAAGAAGGCCGTCATTCCGCCGCCTCCAGCTGGCCCGGCGCTTGCGCGTTCAGGATTTCCGCCACGCAGGCGCGCATCGTCGGGCTCGCGCGCAAGATCGGGTTGGAGCTGTAGAAATCGGTCTGGCGTTGCCGGGCCGGTCCGCTTGGCGCCTCTGCCTTCAGCTTCGCCGTCTGCCACGGCGCCGGCGTCAGCCCTTCGCGCCCCAGCTCCGGCCATTCCGCCGCGATGCGCGCGCGCAGCCGGTCGATATCGTCATAGGGCAGCGTCACGCCGAGCACATCGGCCAGCGCGCGGAAGATGGTCCAGTCCTCGCGCGCTTCGCCCGGCGGGAACACCGCACGCAGGCCGCGCTGCACCCGGCCTTCCAGGTTCACCCAGGTGCCCGGCTTTTCGGCCCAGGCGGCGCCCGGCAGGATGATGTCGGCAACGGCCGCGCCGCGATCGCCGTGGCTGCCGATGTAGATTTTGGTCGCCCCGCCGAACGGCGCCAGCGCCAGCTCGTCCACGCCCAGCAGGAACAGCAGCTTCGGCGGGGTCTGCGCCAGCGCCTCCACGCCCTCCCCCGCCCAGCCCGTTGTCATCGCGCCCACCCGCGACGCGGCAGTGTGGAGGATGTTGAACCCGTTCCAGCCGTCGTTCACGAACAGGCCGGCCAGCGCATGCGCCGCCGCCAGCACCCCGACGCCGGCATTGCGGCTGCCCAGGATCAGCGCCGGTCGCTGCGCTGCCTTCAGCGCCGCCGTCACCGCCAACGGCAGCCTTGCCAGCAGCCCCAGATCGTCCCCCAGATCGGTCAAGGGGTAGGCCGGGTCGGTTCCGCCGCCGATCCGGTACACCGCAGCCCCGCCACGCCGCACGGCCTTGCGGATGCGGCTGTTCACCAGCGGCGCGTCGAGCCGCACGTCGGCGCCGACAATCAGCACGAAATCGGCCGTCTCCAGCCCCGCAAGCGTCGTGTTGAACCGCCACTGCGCGGCAGGCCCGGCATAGAGAGCGCCGTCGGTGCGGCATTCCAGCCGGGTCCCCCCCAACCCTGTCATCAGGTCGCGCGCCGCCACCAGTTCCTCCAGGGCGCAGAGGTCGCCGGCCAGAGCAGCGATCGCATCGGCCCGCGTTGCCTGCACCGCCGCGCGGACGGCTTCGAACGCCTGCGCCCAGCTTGCCGGCTGCAGCGTGCCGCCGCGCCGCACCCAGGGCCGATCCAGCCGGCGCTCCTTCAGCCCATCCACTGCGAAGCGTCCGATATCGGTCACCCACTCCTCGTTGACGTCGTCGTTCACCCGCGGCGTCGCCCGGATCACGTCCGCAAGCCGCGCGTGGACGGTGATGTTCGATCCCACAGCGTCCATCACGTCGATGGAATCGTTCCGCCGCAGTTCCCACGGCCGATAGTGGAAGGCGATCGGCTTCGCGGTCAGCGCGCCGACAGGGCAGAGATCGATCACATTGGCCGACAGCTCCGAGCTCACCGCCTGTTCGAGATAGCTGGTAATCTGCATATTCTCGCCGCGATAGAGCGCGCCGATTTCCTCGACACCGGCGACTTCCTCGGCGAAGCGCACACATCGGGTACAGTGGATGCAGCGCGTCATCACCGTCTTGATCAGCGGCCCCATATATTTCTCGGTGACCGCGCGCTTGTTCTCGTCGTAGCGGGAATAGCCCCGGCCATAGGCCATGGCCTGGTCCTGCAGGTCGCACTCGCCGCCCTGGTCGCAGATCGGGCAGTCCAGCGGGTGGTTGATGAGCAGGAACTCCATCACGCCTTCCCGCGCCTTCTTCACTTTCGGCGTGTCGGTGAAGATGACCATATTGTCCGCCGCCGGCATCGCGCAGCTCGCGATCGGCTTGGGGGCTTTCTCCTGCTCCACCAGGCACATGCGGCAGTTGCCGGCGATCGACAGCCGTTCATGATAGCAGAAGCGCGGGATCTCCTTGCCCGCCATCTCGCAGGCCTGCAT
>JANPJJ010000034.1:0-16347 GCA_031425455.1 Sandaracinobacter sp.
TCTTGTTGGGGGCAAGGATCAGCGCGGGCCGCTGCAACTCCTCGATCACCCGCGCCATCGTGAAGGTCTTGCCGCTGCCTGTCACCCCCAGCAGCACCTGGTCCTTCTCGCCGGCGGCCGCTTCCTCCACCAGCGCTGCGATCGCGGCGGGCTGGTCCCCGGCGGGCTGATATTCCGACTGCAGCACGAACCGCCGCCCGCCCTCAGCCTTCTCCGGCCGGGCCGGCCGGTTGGGGGTGAACCCGGGCGCCAGCGGAATATCGGCAAGCGAAGTGCGAATCGCGATCGACATGCCGGAAACATAGGTGTTCGCGGTTCGTTCCGCCAGATGCGGATCGGCCGCATGCCGTCTGTCGGCCCTGTCTGTTGCGAACCCCGCCCCGGTTGCTGTACGCTACATAGTGTCGGTCGATCGACCGTTCGGGGGAGGTCTGCCGCATGCTGCTGCGTCTACAGGGACACATCCATGTTGCCCGATAACGCACAAAGCGCGGCCAGGG
This sequence comes from Sandaracinobacter sp., assembly GCA_031425455.1. Lineage (GTDB taxonomy): Bacteria > Pseudomonadota > Alphaproteobacteria > Sphingomonadales > Sphingomonadaceae > Sandaracinobacteroides. The sequence goes on from JANPJJ010000034.1 coordinate 501, forward strand.
CCCGGCCCGACGACGAAATCAGCTACGCGCAGTTCAAGGCGCTGGCGAATTCCATCCCCAACCTCGCCTGGATGGCAGACCCGGAGGGCTGGATCTTCTGGTACAACCAGCGCTGGTACGACTACACCGGCACGACCCCCGACGAGATGCTGGGCTGGGGCTGGCAGTCGGTACACCATCCGAACATCCTGCCAGAGATGCTGCAACGCTGGACGCGGGCACTGGCTACCGGCGACCCGTTCGAAATGACCTTCCCGCTCCGACGCGGGTCGGATGGCTCCTTTCGCATGTTCATGACCCGCGCGGAACCGCTGCGCGAAGGCGGGCGGCTGGTCGGCTGGTTCGGCACCAACACCGACATCACCGAACAGGAACAGACGCGGGAGCGTCTGCAGCTGGTCATCAACGAGCTGAATCATCGCGTGAAGAACACGCTGGCAACGGTGCAGTCGCTCGCCGCCAACAGCTTCCGCAGGTCCGATCCGAACGCCTATCTCACGTTCGAGCAGCGCCTGATGGCGCTCTCGGGGGTGCATGATCTGCTGACCAAAGGCAGCTGGTCGACCACATCGTTGCACGATCTTGTCACCCAGGCCGTCTTCACGTTCGAGACCGACCGGTTCGATATCGAGGGGCCGGAGGCACGGGTCGATCCGGGGGTCGCGTCGGCGCTTGCGATCACCCTGCACGAACTCTGCACCAATGCCCTGAAATATGGCGCGCTCTCCAACCAACAGGGCCGGGTCGGGGTCCGCTGGGCCCTGGAGGCCGTACCCGCCGGCCAGCGCCTGGAAATCGGGTGGACGGAACGGGGCGGGCCCCGGGTGACTCCGCCGCAGAAGGACGGATTCGGCCTGAAGCTGATCCGCCGCGCAACCGCCGTGGAGCGAGGCTCCTCGGTGTCGCACGAATTCCCGCCGGAGGGCGCCACCTGCCGGATCGTCATCGCCCTGAAGGCGACCCACTTGTGATCGGCGGTTCCACCCCCATGCGCATTCTGATCGTCGAGGACGAGGCTCCGATCGCCCTGATGCTGGAGGATATCGCCGAAAGCCTGGGCCATAGCGTCGTCGCGACCGAGTCGAACATCACCGACGCGATGCGCGCCGTGGCCGGGCTCGACTTCGACATCGCTCTCATCGACCTCAACCTGAACGGCCAGAAGGCGCATGCGCTCCCGGTCGCGCTGCAGGCCCGCGGCAAGCCGTTCGCCTTCGTCACCGGCTATGGCTCGGCCGGCGTACTCGAAGGGTTCGGCGACTGTCCGGTCGTCGCCAAGCCGTTCCGCCAGCAGGAGGTGGCGGATGTCCTCGCCGCGCTGCAGGCAAGGCTCGACGCCGGCGCGTAGCGACTGCGTCAACATCGGCCTCCCCAGCCCCGCCACTCTCCGCTAAGAAGCCTCGATGCCGATCGATATACCTGTCTGGGCCGGGCTCCTGCTGTTCGTCGCCACCATCCTGGTGATGGAGGTTGTTGCAATCTACGGCCACAAGCATGTGATGCACGGGTTCGGCTGGGGCCTGCACAAGTCCCACCACAGCGCGCGGCACGGCTTCTTCGAAGCGAACGACTGGTATGGCGTGATGGGCGCCGCCGTCGCAATTTCCCTGTTCTGGCTGGGCGTGCAGGAGGGTTGGGGCAGCTTCTTCACCTGGCTCGCCGCCGGGATCACCGGCTATGGCGCGATCTACTTCGGCTTCCATGACATCATCGTGCATCGCCGGATCGAAACCGGCTATATTCCGCGTTCGGCCTATATGAAGCGGATCATCCAGGCGCACCGGCTGCACCATGTGGTGGAATCGAAGGACGGCACCGTCAGCTTCGGTTTTCTATGGGCACCGCCCCTGGACGAGTTGAAGCGGCAGCTGGAGGCAAACCGACGCTCCGGCATTGCTCTGGTGCGAGCCGGCCCGATCGGCCGAAACATGGGCGGCGTGGCGGAATAAGGCTCGCGCAGACCGGACTGGCCGATTATTGTGCATTGCAGCAACAATGTGGGCACGAGGCGGTTGTGCTGTTGTGCGGGACCATCCCGCCGCCTGAAGGACGATCATGCCCAGCATCGCCGAAACGATCGAACGCCTGTCGAAGGCGCGTGCCCGCCAGACGCACGGGTCCACCGCTCCGACGCACGCGGCAAGGCTCTACGAGATCGCAAACTTCGGCCCGAACCCCGGGAAGCTCGCCTGCCGGGCCTATATGCCGCCGAACCTTCCGGCCGGTGCCCCGCTGGTCGTGGTGCTGCACGGCTGTACGCAGTCCGCCGAGGGCTATGACCATGGCTCGGGCTGGTCCAGGCTGGCCGACGAGGCCGGATTTGCGCTGCTGTTCCCGGAACAGACGGGCAGCAACAACGCCAACCATTGCTTCAACTGGTTTGTCCAGACGGACATCGCTCGCGGGTCCGGGGAGGCAGCCTCGATCCGATCGATGATCGAGCATCTGCTGGTGGTGCACGAGCTGGATCGAAGCCGGCTGTTCGTAACCGGGCTGTCGGCAGGCGGTGCGATGGCAGCCGCGATGGCCGCAACCTATCCGGAGCTGTTTGCCGGCGCGGCCGTCATCGGTGGATTGCCCTATGGCTCGGCAATCGGGGTGAACCAGGCGCTGGAGCGGATGCGGGGAGCTGGAGGCGCCGCGGCGGCAGACCTCGCGGCGCGAGTGCGGGCTGCTTCGCCGCATTCCGGGCCCTGGCCTCGCATCGCAATCTGGCACGGCGACGCCGACCATGTGGTTGCAGCGGCGAACGCCGAGGATAGCATCGGCCAATGGGCAGCAGTTCAGGGGATCGACCTCGGCCACGTCGAGACGCGGCGCGACGGCCGCGACATGCATCGCCTGTGGCGCGCCGCCGATGGCAGCATCGCGCTGGAATATCACTGCATTTCCGGCATGGGCCATGGCACGCCGATTTCGCGGGCCGATCCCGCCGGTGGCGAGGCAGGGCCGTATATGCTCGACGTCGGAATCGCGTCCAACCGGGCGATCGCGTCCACATGGGGGATCGCCGAGGCGAAGGCGGCCGCCCAGCCCGGCGTCACACGCCCCTCGTCGACAACGGCAGCGGCCACGGCAGCAGCCCCGCCCGGTCGACAATCGGGCCCCCACGCCTGGCCTCCGACACAGCCGGCCGGCGGCCCGGCCGACTCGCGCAAGTCGGGCATCGCACGCACCATCGAGGATGCCCTCCGATCGGCCGGCCTGATGCAATAGGCGCGGTGGCCGACGCTGAACCGGCCGACCTTCAGTCGAACTCGGGAGTCCACAGCCCGTCGCGGTCCGCCGGCGTCGCCACCCGGATATTGCGCTTCCAGATTGCCTCGGGCGCGGCGAGTACCACAGCGATCAGCTTGTCGCGCCGCCGGGTGCGGGCTCGACTGTCCAGCGCGATCGGCCCTAGCCCGCGCACCCGCCGGCCGATGTCGCCATAGATTTGCGCTGCCGACAGCACAGCCCAGGCCTGTCGGTTCCTGAGGCGCGGAACCCCGTGCGCCGCAGACGCCTCATAGCGTTCGGCAAGATCGACCAGCCGGCTCACCACCCGATGCAGCGCGGCGCGGTTCTCCGGTAACGCATGCGTGTCGGCAGTCAGCCCCTCGGCCGCCAGCCAGTCCGCCGGCAGATAGCAGCGGCCCCGCGCGGCATCCTCGGCGACATCGCGCGCGATGTTGTTCAGCTGGAAACTGAGCCCCAGGTCGGAAGCGCGAGCCAGCGTGGCATGATCGGCCGGATCCACCCCCATCACGACGGCCATCATCACCCCGACGCAGCCCGCGACATGATAGCAATAGGTCAGCAGATGGTCCGCGTCCGCCACGGGCAGCCACTCCACGTCCATGCGAAAGCCTTCGAGCAGGTCATGGGCGTAGCGGGGCGGCAGGCTCACCTGGCTGGCCACCCGAGCCAGCGCGTCGAACGCCGGCTCGCCGGTCGGCTGCCCGGCGAGGGCTGCGTCGGTCAGCCGCCGCAGCAGCGCCAGCCGCTCGGCGGGCGTGCCGCCCCAGTCGTGGCAACCCTCCCCCAGCCACTGGCCGTCGATCACATCGTCGCAATGCCGGCACCAGGCATACAGCAGCGTGGCCCGATCCCGTGTGCCGCCGTCGAACAGCCGGCTTGCAAGCGCAAAGCTTTTCGATCCCTGCCGGATGGCATCATGGGCAGCAGCGAGGACGGCGTCGGTCACGGCCCAGACTAGCGCGTCAACGCAGCTTCCGCCACCTCGAGAACCGGTCCGCCGTTCGACGGCCAGACCGCAGGATCGCTCGCGCCCAGGTCGGCCAGCATCAGCTTCGCCGTTGCCTTGGCCGAGCCCACTACGCCGGGGATCCCGGCACCCGGGTGCGTGCCGGCGCCTACGAAATACAGGTTCTTCAGCACATCGTCGCGGTTGTGGGTGCGGAAATAGGCCGACTGCCACAGCACAGGCTCCAGGCTGAACGCACTTCCCAGATGCGCCGACAGTTCGGTGCGGAAATTCTCCGGCGTGAAGGTGCGCATCGTCACCAGATTTTCGCGCAAGCCCGGGATCAGCCGCTGTTCCAGATAATCGAGGATCCGGTCCGCATATTTCGGCCCCACCTGGCTCCAGTCCACCGGCAGCTTGCCCAGGTGGGGTACCGGGGAAAGCACATAGAAGCCCGAGCAGCCTTCGGGCGCCATCTGCGGGTCGCTCGCCGTCGGGTGGTGCAGATAAAGCGAGAAATCGTCGGCCAGCGCGCCGCCCGAATAGATGTCGGCCAGCAGCTCCTTGTAGCGAGCGCCGAACAGGATCGTGTGGTGGGCGATCTCCGGATAGGGCTTGTTCAGCCCGAAATAGACGACGAACAACGAGGGCGAAAAGCTCTTGCGGCGCATCGATTTCGCCATTTGACGCCCACGGGGATGGTGCCCCAGCAGATCGTTATAGGTGTGCACGACATCGCCGTTGGAGGCTACGCTGTCGAACTTCAGCTCTGTCCCGTCGGCCAGCCGCACGCCCATCACATGGCCAGCAGCCGCCTCGATCGCGGCGACCTTCTGCCCCATGCGGACTTCGCCGCCCAGGTCGGTGAACAGCTTCATCAGCCCACGCACCAGCGCATGCGTGCCGCCCCGCGGAAACCACACGCCCCACTTCTTCTCCAGCGCGTGGATCAGCGCATAGATGGAGGACGTCTTGAACGGATTGCCCCCCACCAGCAGCGTGTGGAAACTGAATGCCTGCCGCAGCTGCTCGTCCTCGATAAAGCTCGCCACCATCGAATAGACCGACCGCCAGGCCTGATATTTCATCAGGCTGGGCGCTGCCTCCAGCATCGACCGGAAGTCGAGGAAGGCCTCGTGGCCCAGCTTCAGATAGCCTTCGCGGAACACCCCTTCCGAATATTCCATGAAGCGGTTGTAGCCCTCCACGTCCTTCGGGCTCTTGGCTGCGATCTGGCGCATCAGCGCGGCATTGTCGTTCGAATAATCGAACACCTGCCCGTCTTCCCACATCAGCCGGTAAAAGGGGCTGACGGGCATAAGCTCCACATAATCGGCGATGTTGCGCCCCGACAGCTGGAACAGCTCCTCCAGGCAGCTCGGATCGGTGACGACGGTCGGGCCGGCGTCGAACTTGAAGCCCTGATCCTCGAACACATAGGCCCGCCCGCCCGGCTTGTCCCGCGCCTCGATCAGCGTGGTCTGGATACCCGCCGACTGCAGGCGCACAGCAAGCGCAAGCCCGCCGAACCCGCTGCCGATTACTGCTGCCGTGCGCTGCATCCCAATCCCTTTATCTGGCGGGCGCTCGCGCCGGCATGTTCAAGATTCCGCGGATGGCCCTGGGGATCGGGATCGGTGGTTTCCCGGTCAGGATGCGCATCTTGTCGTAGAGGGTGCTATGACCAGCATAGAAGCGGCCGACAAGGCCGGCATCCAGCCGGTAGAAGTGCTGCAGGATGGCGCGACGCTCGTGCGGATAGGCCGCACGGAACAGCATCTTGTTGAGAAGGCGATAAAAACCGCGCGCCTCCCAGGTCCGGATGGCGAAATCCCGTGCTGCGCGGTCGATTGCCGCGCCGCTCAGTTCCGGTAGCCCGGCGATATGCAGCGCCAGCCGGACCGCATCGGGAAAGCTGTAGCCCGTTACGGGGTGGAACAGCCCGGCGGCCATGCCGACGGGGGCGATACCTTCGGGAAAACTCGCCAGATGGGCGCGGATGTCGCCGTCGATCGCAATCGGCAGCACGCCGTCCTCGTCGCGGATGATGCGCTTGATCGCCCAGCCCTGCGCCGCCGCATAGGCCCGCACCCGTGCCACCAGGCCGCTGCGGTCCAGCACTGGGCCATCGGCATAATAGGTGTCCTCGATCAGCGCCGTCGTGGGCGTGAACGGCAGGGTATAGACGAAGCGATAGCCGTCGAGCTGGTCGACCGACGCGTCCATGATGATCGGCCCATCGAGCCCGTGAGGCGCTTCCAGTTCGACTTCCAGCCCGACGAACTTCTGGAAGCCGAGCTCCAGGGCTGCGCTCGATTTCTGTCCGCGCGCATCGATCACCGCCCCGGCGCGCAGAACCTGCTGGTTCGCCAGCGTGACGGAATCGGGCGAGACGGCGGCCACCGGCGTGCCCAGGAACCTGGCATCCGCCAGGAGTGCCGCCTCCAGCACCTCATGCAGCTTGTGCGAAAAGGCCGACTGGTAGCCGGAATTGAGGTGCCGGGTGTAGGCCGGAAAGCGGATCTGATACTCGCCCCAGCGGTGCGCGATCAACGGTGCCGCCAGATAGGCGCCCTCCGAAGTCAGGTCCGACGCGAAGCTGGACCAGGTGTGGTTGCCGCCGAAACTGTCGCCCGCCTCCACAATTCCGATGCGAACCTCGGGCCGGTGCTTCGCCAGCGCGAGCGCGATCAGCCCGGCCGACAGCCCGCCGCCCACCAGCAGCACGTCGAAGTCGGTCTCGATCGGAGGGTTCGGGGAGCGCGCAGATGTCACAACTTCCTGCTCTAGCCGTGTGCGCAGGCGGCGGCTAGTTGGGGCGGATGACCGCGCTCTGGATTTCGCTTGTCGGCATGTGCCTGATCGTCGCGGCGCGCTATCTCGCGGTGTCCGGCCTGTTCGCGTGGAGTGCGCGCCGGGTGCGTCCCGACATCTATGCCCCGGCCGACCCGAAAAAGGCAGCCCGGCTGGCGAAGCAGATCCGACGCGAGATCGGCTGGTCGCTGCTGGCAGCCATCCTCTACGGTCTTCCCGCCGGATTCGCGGCGCATCTCTGGATCTCGCAAGGCCTCACGAGAATCTACGCCGAGGCCGGCGCTTACCCGCTCTGGTGGCTGCCGCTCTCCGTCCTCGTCTATCTCGCCGTCCACGACGCCTGGTTCTACTGGACCCACCGCGCGATGCACCATTGGCCGGCGCTGTTCCGCGCCGCCCATGCCGTCCACCACGAGAGCCGGCCGCCCACCGCCTGGGCAGCCATGGCCTTCCACCCGTGGGAGGCAATTTCGGCCGCCTGGCTGATCCCCGCCCTCACCTTCCTGATTCCGATCCACGTCGGCGCGCTGCTCGTCGTGCTCAGCGTCATGACCTTCTTCGGCGTCACGAACCATATGGGGTGGGAAATCTTCCCGAGCCGCTGGGTGCAGGGCTGGTTCGGCCGCCACATGATCTCCGCCTCGCACCACCATCTGCACCACAGCAACTATCAGTCCAACTACGGGCTTTATTTCCGCTTCTGGGACCGGCTGTGCGGGACCGACCGGGGCCTGACGGACGAACTGATGCCGGCCGCGCCGGTCAGGGCAGAACCACGGCCGCAATAGCGGCCTCGACCTCGTCGATGGATTGCAGCGCATCGATCCGCACGATCCGCCGATCGGCGGCAGCCAGCGCGGCGAACCCGTCGCGCACCCGCTGGTGGTAGGCCGCTGCCAGCTGTTCAAAGCGCTGCTCCGCCGCCGGATTGCCTGCCGCCGCCCGCTTGGTCGAACGCGACAGGCCGATCTCGACCGGCAGGTCCAGCCACAACACCATGTCCGGCCACAGGTCGTCGGTGGCGAATGCGTGCAGTGCCCGCAGCGTCGCCATCGGCAGGCCCTTGCCATGGCCCTGATAGGCCAGCGTCGAATGGACATAGCGGTCGCAAAGCACGGTCTTGCCCGCGCGCAGCGCCGGCCGGATCAGCCGCGCCACATGGTCCGCTCGCGCCGCCGTCACCAGCAGCGCGTCGGTCTCTGCCGTCCAGCGCGCGGTCCCGCCGCTCACGAACAGGCGGCGGATTTCCTCTGCACCCGGCGTACCCCCAGGCTCCCGGGTGACGACCACGTCATGGCCCTCCCTGCGCAACCGCTCAGCCAGGCGGGTGATCTGGGTAGATTTCCCGGCGCCCTCGCCACCTTCGCACGCAATGAACCGCCCGCTCACGGCAGCAGCCGCGCGTCGGCATAGCCGGCGGCCTGCACATCCCACAGCAGATTGCCGGCCCGCTCCGGTGCCACCGGGCCGATCCGCACCCGCCACAGCCCTCCCGGCGCCGGGGTTGCCGCGGCCGGCCCGAAATCGGCCAGTACCGAGGCCAGCGCCTTGGCCCGCGCCTCGTCGGAAAGTGCCGCGACCTGAATAAAGCGCGTGGCGGCGGGCTGCACGGCGGGCGGTGCGGCAAGCGGCGGACTGGCAGGGTTCGCCGGCACCTCTGTCAGAACCGGCGAGAGCGCCGCATCCACCCCCGCTCTCTCCCGGGGAGGGAGCGGAGACGGCAGGGGAGACGCGGACCCGTAAACACTCCCCTCCCTGGCAGGGAGGGGTCGGGGGTGGGTCGAACCTTGGGAGGCAGGAGCAGCCACCCCCGCCACGCTCACCACCCGCACCGGGTTCGCCCGCGCCCAATCCCCTTCCGGAAACACGCGCTTCACCCGAACCCGCGCCAGCCCCGGGCCATCCACGCCCAGCAATTGCGCAGACCGGCGCGACAAGTCGATGATGCGCCCGTCCACGAACGGACCGCGATCGTTTACCCGGACCACAAGCTGCCGCCCGTTGTCCAGATTGGTCACCTCTACCCAGCTCGGCATTGGCAGCGTCTTGTGTGCCGCCGTCACATCGTCCTGGTTGTAGATCTCACCCGTCGCGGTCGGCTTGGCGTGGAAAGTCGGCCCATACCAGCTGGCGATCCCGCGCTCGTCATAGTCCCGGTGATCGGCCGGCACATAGGTCCGCCCGAACACCTGGTAGGGCTTGCCGATCTTGACACCGCCGGCGGCAACGGCGGGCTTCCCGGCGGTGGCCACGGGTCGCTTCGGCTGCGAGGCGCAGGCAGCCAGCACCAGGCAAAGACTAAGGACGCCGAGACGCTGTAGCATCGACCGTCCTCAGTGCCGGTGCCACCGCATCGGCCAGCAGCGCGACCGACAAGGCATAGAAGTTGGAGCAGTTATACTCCAGGATCGCGCGATAGTTGCGGGTTGTCAGGAACGCACCCTGCCCTTCGCCATCGGGCTCCACGAGGCTCATCTCAACTTGGTCGCCCGGCCATACAGCATTCAGGGGAACGAACCCCTTAGCCCGCCACTCGGCAGCGGTCAGCCAGCGCGAATGTCGCTCCAGCGGCCGGATGCACTCGGTCGGCCTAACCGTATTGGTAACAGACATGCGATCGAAGCCTGCGGGCACGACCGCGCGAAACCCCCAGCCGGCACCCGGTGCCCAGCCCTTGTCCTTCAGATAGGTCCCGATCGAAGCGAACGTGTCCGCCGCGGAATTCCAGATATCGGCCCGCCCATCGCCATCACCGTCGCGCGCGTGCGCCAGATACGAGGTAGGCAGGAATTGCGACTGGCCGAAGGCCCCGGCCCAGCTGCCTTTCAGCTGGAACCGATAAGCGCGCTTTTCGCCGACCATCCTCACCAGCGCATCCAGCTCTCGCGTGAACAGCGCCTCGCGCCGCCCGTCATAGGCCAGCGTGGCGACCGCAGACGGCAGGTCGAACCCGCCCATCACCCGGCCATAGCTGGTTTCCATGCCCCAGATCGCAACGATCAGCTCGGCGGGCACGCCGGTCTCGGCCGAAATCCGCCGCAGCGTCGCCGCGTGAGACACCGCGCGGGTCTTGCCGTCCTCGATCCGCTGCGGGGTCAGCTGCCGGTCCAGATAGGCCGCAAAGATGTTGCGGCGCCCGGAATCGTCGGGCTGGCTCCGGTCCAGTTCCACCACGCGCGGGGAATAAACCACGCCCTGAAGCGCCGCCTCCAACCAGGCCGGCTGCAAGCCCCGCGCCCGCGCGCCAGCCTTGTAGCTCTCCAACCAGATCGGGAACCCGTCGGCCGCAGGGGTCTCGTCGGCCTTGGCGGGAACTGCGGCAGCCAGGGCAAGGGCAAGGGCAATGAACAGAAAGCGCATGCCGATGCTTTGCCACAAGCCACAGGGCGCGTGAATCCCCTTTCGGTCGCCGCCGCCCTTGCCTATGAACCGGGCCAAGGAGCGGTGGCCGAGTGGTTTAAGGCAGCGGTCTTGAAAACCGCCGTGGGTGAAGGCCCACCGTGGGTTCGAATCCCACCTGCTCCGCCAGCTTTTCTCTGCTCACGGCGTAGCCTCCGCAGGGGGCGCGGCACTTGCCGCGGCGCGCAGTCGCGCTTGCGAACCCTATGGGTTCGGATCTTGTGCTCACGACTTAGCCTCCGCAGGGGGCGGGCTGACGCCCGGCGCCCGGTCGGGCTTGCGGACTCTACGGTTCGAATTTCGTGCTCACGGCGTAGCCTCCGCACGGGGCGGCCTTCGGCCGGCGCGCGGTCGCGCTTGCGAACTCTTCGGTTCGGGTCTTTGTGCTTGCGGCGAAGCCCACCAAAGGGGCCAGCGCGCGCTCGCGCTTGCGGACCCTTTCGGTTCGACCCTACAGCGGCACCATGTTTAACCATTTCGACGATCCCGCCCCCGACACCATCCTGCACCTCGCCAAGGTCTTCCGTGCCGATCCGCGGCCGCACAAGATCGATCTGGGCGTCGGCGTGTTCCGCGACGATGCCGGGATCACCCCGGTGATGCGCTCGGTGAAGGCCGCCGAGGCGCGGTTGCTGGCGGAGCAGACCAGCAAGAGCTATCTCGCGCCCGAAGGGGACATGCGCTTCGTGGAGCTGCTGGCGCCGCTCGTCATGGGCCCCGACCTTGCAGGCTCCAGCCGCATTCAGGGCCTGCAGACCCCCGGCGGTACCGGCGCCCTGAAAGTCGCGCTGGACCTGGTGAAGCGGGCTTCGCCGAACGCGCGGCTGTGGCTCTCGGCACCGACCTGGCCCAATCACCGGCCGATCGCGATCGGCGCCGGTCTGGAAGTGCTTACCCACCCCTTCTTCGATCAGCCCGGCCAGGCGCTGCTGTTCGATGACATGCTGGCCACGCTGGAGACCGCACGGCCGGGCGACGTGGTGCTGCTGCAAGCCTGCTGCCACAACCCCACCGGCGTCCGCATCGGTGCGCCGCAGTGGAGCGCCATCACCGACCTGATGATGCGAAAGGACCTGATCCCCCTCATCGACCTTGCCTATCAGGGTCTGGGCGATGGGCTGGACGACGACGCCGCCCCTGTCCGCATGCTGATGTCACGGCTGCCCGAAGCGCTGCTTGCCTATTCCTGCGACAAGAATTTCGGTCTCTATCGCGAGCGTACGGGGGCGCTCTGGATCCAGGGTGAGACCGCTCAGGCAGCCGCTCGCGCCAGGGCGCAGGCGCTGGGCATCGTCCGGGCGATCTGGTCGATGCCGCCCGACCATGGCGCCGCGATCGTTCGCACCGTGCTGGAGGACGACTCCTTGCGCGCCGACTGGCATGTCGAGCTGGACAGCATGCGGGCGCGGATCGTCCGGCTGCGGGCGGCGGTCGCGGTCAGCCGCAACAGCCTAGGGTTTCTGGCCGAGCAAACCGGCATGTTCTCGCTGCTGCCGACCAGCCTGGAACAGGTCACGCAGCTTCGCGATGACCATGCGATCTATGTCGTGCCGCCAGGGCGGATCAACATCGCCGGCCTGTTGGACAGCCAGGTGGAAACACTGGCGGCGGCGCTGACTGGCGGTTGAACCTCAGGCGGCCGCGCGCTGCCAACGGTGGGCAGCACCGACCAGGCCGAAGCCGAGGATCAGGAGTGCCCAGGTAGCGGGCTCCGGCACGGCCGACGTGGCGAAGTCGATCTTGAGCACCTGGCCATCGGCATAGGAGATACCTTGCCAGTTCAGCCGAAGATCGTTGCCCACGAGGGTGATATCGGACGGATCGAAACTGCCGATCCCGAAGGTCGTGCCGGGGTCGATACTCCAGCCGGTGATCTGGCCGAAGCCCGCGCTGCTGAAGATAAGGCCGTTGAACGGCACGCTGTTCCAGGTGGGCGACCCCAGAACCGTGTTGAAGACAAGTTCGAGGCTAGAGGCGCCGAAATCGACATCGATGAAAGTCACGCCCTCGACATCGACGGTGGATTCAACCCCGCCGCCGACAAGGAAGAGCGGCGATGAAGGCGTTGCGCTGCCATAGACTGTCATCGCGTCGGGGAAATAATAGGCAACCGAGACGGTTTCGCCGACCAACGTCGCCGACGCCGGCGACGCGAGCAGGGTTGCGGCCAGCGAGGCCGCAGCAAGAAGTGATTTCACGGGTCCGACCCCTTTACTCACGAATGATGGATCAGTTTAGCATCGACAGGGTCTCGGCACAAATGCTGTCAGTATGTGTTCACCATGATTTACAGTGCCGGTGAAGCTTCAGGCGGATGGAGTGTCAAGCCCGAGCGCTTCGCGCGCTTCTTCCTTGTCGCGGTCGCGAAGGGATAGGCTCCCGAGGAACAGCGCGTCGGCAATGAGCTCGAGACCGAGGACAACCCCGATGAACCCGGCCGAGACGCTGGACCAGGCGAACATGATGACGAGGCCCATGATCGCCGAAAAGCCACCGGACCCCAGCAGAAACAGGAAATATTTCGAGCGCCGCATCGAAGACGCCATCAGCAGCTTGGCAATGCCCGAACCGAACAGCAGCAGCGCGAACAGGAAGGCGAGCCCGATCGGTCCGGCGGTGGACGGGTCCCCGAACTTCATCGACAGGCCGGCATAGACCAGCAGCACGCCGACAAGGCCGGGCAGGATCATCGACAGCGGACGCCGCCGCGACCGGAGGAAGATGGCGAGCAGGTAGATGCCCCCCGCGCCGATCAGCAGCCAGGGGATGATCCCGGTGGCGAGCGAGGTTACCGACACCGGGTTCAACAGGATGTAGAGCCCCAACGCTGCCAGGATGCCTGCCGCCGCCGTCTGAACCTGCCACTTCATGCCCGGGCCCCTCCTTGCAAGCCTATGTTGCGCCCGAAGACCTTGTCTGTGCAAGCGGATAGCCACCTGGACAGGAGATTTCGATGCAGAATGCGCTGGATGCCGTGGCGGCGGACTATGTCGGGTTTCAAGGCGTGATGGCTCGATTGCTGGGGGACGAGATCGAATCGTTCGAGAGATTGAGCGAGCAGCTGGGGTTTCGCCCGGACGTGCTGGGCCTGATCGAGCGGATGAAGGCGCTGATGACGACACTGAGCGCCATGATCGAGGCCGGGAAGGACGGCACGATCGATCCCGGCGAGGCGGCCGCGCAGGTGGTGCTGCTGGATTCGATGCTGGAGCAGCTGGACCGCTTCACCGCGGTGGCGAGGCTGCGCGGCGCGGCGGCGACATCGGGCGACCTTCTAACGAAACTGCCGCAGTGGCTGGCGGTGATGCGCGATTGGCTGGCCGGCATCGGGCGGCAGCTGATGGCGATCGCGCAGCGTTGAACGATTGTGTCGGAAAAGGGCAACAGATCAGAGAATTCGCACCCTTCGCTAACGCAATTTGTTCGGCAAGGCTGTTGCTGAGGACAGCGGGCTGTTAGGGTGCAAACAGGGGGACGTGCAGTCAGGAGAGGGCGATGCGGAGCCTCTTTTTAGTTGCGGTCGTATGTTCTGCCTCGGTCGCCCAAGCCCGGCCGGGCCTGCCCGACATTCCGGCGAATGGCCGGTGGGTGGATGTGACCTTCCACGGCGTGGGCACGATTTCGGACATTTATGTCGAGAACCCGGCCTTTTCGCACCCGTTCTTCGCCGGGGCGCTCAGCCAGACGGTCGACATCAGCGTCTCGTTCAAGTTCCTGCGGGACAGGGCTGAGGATTTGCCGTTCACCGACCAGATGCCGGCCGGGATCGGCTTTACCCGTCGCGATACCGGGCACCGGTGGGGCCAGGACCTCAGCCTGTTCGGCGAATATTATCGCGACAGCGACGGCTTCGAGATTTCGGAAGAATGGTCCTGGTGGGGCCCCGCGCTCGCTGCCGGTTACCAGCTGGGCGCTGGAACCGGATCGTTCAGGTTCAACCTGCTGGAGGAGGATCCGGGCGACCCCGAGCTTGCCTATTGGTCCGAAGGCGGGGGCAGCTGGACGCTGACGAAGGTGTCTGCCAAGGCGGCAATTCCGGAGCCGGGGACCTGGGCGATGATGATCCTGGGGCTCGGGATGGCCGGGTTCCGGTTGCGCAAAGGTGCCCGGCAACGATCGACCGCCTAGCCGACCGGCGAAATCGCTGGGTTCCGGGCGCGGTCCGGTCCATGCTGGCGAATGGTTTTGGGGGATGTTCCGGTGCTGCTGCAGCTGTTCTACACGTCGCGGTCGTTCGGCTATGATCAGGCGGTGCTGTCTGGCATCCTGCTGGATGCGCGGCGCTGCAATATTCGCGACGGGATCACCGGCGCGCTGATTTGCCGGGAGGATCTTTACCTGCAGCTCCTGGAGGGGCCGGCAGCCTTGGTGGATGCCTGTTTCGAGCGGATTCGGGCCGACGACCGGCACCTGGATATCCGGCTGATCGTGCGGCGGCCCACCGAAACGCGGCTGTTTCCCGAGTGGGCGATGCACCATGATCCGGCGGTTTCGTGGATGTGGAGCGCGGACGAAGTGGCGGCCGGCACGGTCGAGCGGGCGAGTGCAGCGGAAGCGGAAGCGGTTTTCAGGCGGGTGGCGCAGGCGGCGGCAGGCTAGGCGCCGGTGGGCGGTCGGACGCTTTCGGGAGAGATCGGCGGCTATCTGACAGCGCCGGAGAGCCGGCGAGCCTGGAGCCTGGCGGCGCAGGACGGGATCATCAGCACCGCGGGCATCCTGCTTGGGTTCGCCGGGGCGGGGGTGAGCGAGGCGACGTTGCTGATTGCGGGCAAGGCGGCGATCGTGGCCGGGATGCTGACCGCGGGCGGGGCCAAATGGTCGGAGACGGCGGCGGAGCGGGAGGCCGAGCTCAGCGCGATTGCCGACGTGCGGCGGGAGTTGCGCGAGCAGCGCGATGTGGAGCGGGACGAGTTGATCGCGCATTACTGCGAGAAGGGCCTGGACGCGGCGCTGGCCGCCGAGGTGGCCGACCGGCTGATGATCCGATCCCCGTTGAAAGCGGCGCTGGAGAGCCAGCATGGGATCGTGCGGCGGACCTCGGCGGCGGACGTGGCGATTTCGGGTGTGGGTTCGGCGGGGGCGTTCGGGCTGGGGGCGGCCATCCCCTTCGCCATTGCCTATTATCTGCCGGTCAGCATCCAGTTCGGGGTGATCCTGTTCTCGGTCGCGGTGTCGCTGATGTTGATTTCGGTGGTGGGGGCGAAGGCCGGGCATATGAATGTGCGCCGGACGATGGTTCGCACGCTGCTGGTGGCGTTGGTGACGATCGCGGTGAGCTATGTGGTGGGCGACGTGACGAGCGAGACCGGGGTCGATCGGGGACCGGGGGACGCCCCGATTGGTTGAGGTGGCTGTGGGTGCAGGGAACGCCGCATTGCATTGCCAAGATTCGGGAGTTCACGCTGCGAGGCATGACCGCTGTAATTGCCGCTCTGGGAGGTGCTGGGA
>JANPJJ010000035.1:0-25024 GCA_031425455.1 Sandaracinobacter sp.
CCAAACCAATTATGAGGGTGCAGGGCAGAGCCCTGCCCAGCCTGCGCCAGCGAAGGCCGGGGCCGGAGGCAGTCAGCTGTTCTCTACACAACCCGCCCAAAGCCGTCCCGAGCCAGCCGCATCAGCAGCAGCGCGGCGAGCTGCGCCCGTTCGTGGAGGCTTTCGACGATCAGATACTCGTCGGACGAGTGGATGGCCCCGCCGCGGACGCCCAGCGTGTCGACCACCGCGAGGCCGGTGGCGGCGAGGTTGTTGCCGTCGCAGACGCCGCCGGCGGGGCGCCAGCCGATGTCCAGCCCCAAATCCCGGCCGGTCGACTTCACCAGCTCGAACAGGCGCAGCTGGTTGACGTCCAGCGGCTTGGGCGGGCGGGCGAAGTGGCCGTGGCGGTGGGCGGTGACGTCGTGGGCATAGCAGACGGCGCTGAGGGTGGCGTCGATTGCGGCGAGTGCGCGGGCTTCGGCGGCGGGCGTGTCGGGGCGCATGTTGAAGCGCAGGATGGCGGTGTCGGGGACGATGTTGTTCGGCCCGCCGCCATCTATCCTGGCCACATTCACCTTCAGGTCAGTCGCGACGAGGGCGGCCAGTTGCAGCGCCAGGTCGGCGGCAGCGAGGATGGCGTTTCGGCCCTTTTCCGGTTCGCGGCCCGCGTGGGCGGCGCGGCCCATGATGTGGATGGAGAAGTTGCCGCTGCCCGGCCGGGCGCCGGCGAGCGTGCCGGCTGGCAGGGCGGGTTCGAAGGTGAGGCCGGCATCGACGCGCCGGGCACACTCCAGCAGCAGCGGGGTGGACCCGGGCGAGGAGACTTCCTCGTCGGCGTTGAGCACCACTTCATAGCCGAGGTCGGCGGCGTGGGGGCTGGCTTCCAGCGCGCTGAGCGCCGCCAGCATAACGGCGATTCCGCCCTTCATGTCGGCGACGCCAGGGCCGTTCAGCAAGCCCGGTTCCAGCCAGCGCACACCTTGGAAAGGGTGGTCGGCGGCGAACACGGTATCATAGTGGCCGGTCAGCAGGATGCGGGTGCGCGCCTGCGGGCGAACGACGAGGTGGAGGTTGTCGCCGTGGACCAGCGGCACAACCTCGCCCGAGGTCAGCATCTGGCTCGCCTCGGCCGGCGGCGAGCGCCGCACGTCGCCCAGCTCGCCGAACGCCTCGGCCAGCAGGTCGGCGGTGGCGGCAAGGCCGGCGAGGTTGCGGCTGCCGCTGTTGACCGGGCACCAGCGCTCCACTTGCGCCAGCATCGCGGCGGGATCGATGGTGGCGAGCGCGGCGCGTTCGGGGGCGGAAAGGCTCATTGGCCGGGCTGGAGCCGGCGGCCGGGCGAGATCTCGTCGGGGTCGACAAACACATGGATCAGCGCGGCCCGGCCCCGGCAGCGCGCCAGCGCGGGTGCGAACTCGCCTGTTTCGCGCACCGTTTCGGCGTGCAGCCCGAAGCTTCGTGCCAGCGCGGCAAAATCGGGATTGGTCAGCCGCGTGCCGCTGGGCCGCCCCGGAAAGTCCTTCGCCTGGTGCATCCGGATCGTGCCATACTGCCCATTGTCCATCACCACGAACAGCGGGGTGGCACCTTCGTGGATTACCGTTGCCAACTCGCCCGCGGCCATCAGGAAATCACCGTCGCCGGCCAGCACCACCACCTGTCGTTCGGGGTGCAGGATGGCGGCGGCAATCCCGGCCGGCACACCGTATCCCATCGCGCCAGAGGTGGGCGCCAGCTGGGTGCCGGGGGCCCGATGCAGGTGGAAGCGGTGCAGCCAGGCGGCGAAATTCCCGGCGCCGTTGCAATAGATGGTGTCGGCGGGCAGCGTATCGGAGAGCGTGCGAATCACGGCCGCCGGGTTCACCCCGGCCTGCACACCGGTCGGCTGCACCCAGGCTTCGTGGAGGCCGTGCAGCGTTGCCACCCAGTCGGCGCGGCTCCGGGCTGGCAGCCCGGCAAGCGCCGCCAACGTCGGGCCGACCGCCGCATGCACGGCAAGGC
Source organism: Sandaracinobacter sp. (assembly GCA_031425455.1). Classification (GTDB taxonomy): domain Bacteria; phylum Pseudomonadota; class Alphaproteobacteria; order Sphingomonadales; family Sphingomonadaceae; genus Sandaracinobacteroides. The sequence goes on from JANPJJ010000035.1 coordinate 1,984, forward strand.
GCGGCTGCCAGGTGCGGCCCAGCGCCTCGGGGTCGGCGCAAATGTGCACCAAACGGGCGGCGGCAAAATCCGGGTCGATCAGGCCATAGCCCTGGGTCGCATTCTCGGTCAGCCGGGCGCCGACGACCAGCAGCAGGTCGGCGCCTTTCACGGCAGCCACCAGCGCCGGATTGGCACCCAGCCCCAGTTCGCCGGCATAGTGCGGATGCGCGTTGTCGAACCGGTCCTTGCGCCGCCAGCTGGTGACGACCGGAAGCCCCAGCCGCTCGGACACCTGCTGCGCCAGCGCCACGTCGGCCGCCGTCCAGAGCGGCCCCCCGAGCATCATCACGGGGCGCTCGGCCGCCGCCAGCAGGCCGGCAAGATCCGCCAGCGCGGCAGCCTCCGGTGCCGGCGCTGCGACCGTGGCAGGCACCAACGCCGGCCCGGCAACAGCCGCCATCAGCCGATCGTCCGGCAGCACCACCACCACCGGGCCCGGCCGCCCGGACATTGCGCAGACGATCGCCGACGCCATCAGCTCGGCCGTGCGGTCAGGTTCCGACAGGGTGACCACCCGCTTGGCGATCTTGCCGAACATCTGGCCGTAGTCGACTTCCTGGAACGCCTCGCGGCCCAGCATGTCCTGCCCGACCTGGCCGACCAGCAGCAGCATCGGCGTGCTGTCCTGCTGCGCGGTATGCAGCCCGATCGCGGCCTGGGTGGCACCGGGCCCGCGCGTCACCAGGGCGACGCCCGGCCGCCCGGTCAGCTTGCCGGCGGCTTCCGCCATGTTGGCAGCGGCGGCCTCGTGCCGGCACGTCACCAGCCGCAGCCGATCTCCCACGTCGATCAGCGCATCCAGCAACGGCAGATAGCTTTCGCCTGGTACCGCAAAGGCATGGGTGATCCCGGCCGCGACCAGGCTGTCGGCAATAAGGGTGGCGACGGTGGCGACCGTTCGGGGCGAGGCGCTGGACATGGCGACGGCGAAAGCGCGTCAGAGGCCGTCTTGTCAACCGCCGGCCCCGCCTTGCCAAGCGCTGCCCTGCCCTGTACCCGCCCCACCCTTGGGGAGCGGTGGCCGAGTGGTCGAAGGCGCACGCCTGGAAAGTGTGTATGGGTCAAAAGCCCATCGTGGGTTCGAATCCCACCCGCTCCGCCAGTTTCTGTCTGCTCACGGGGTAGCCTCCGCAGGGGGCGCGGCACCGGCCGCGGCGCCCGGTCGGGCTTGCGAATTCTTCGGTTCGGTTTTTCGTGCTCACGGGCGAAGCCCTCCGCAGGGGCGGGCCAACGCCCGGCGCGCGGTCGCGCTTGCGAAAACTTGCGGGTTCGAGCTGGCTCGGAGCCGATCCGCGCCCGCACCGATTACAGGTGCGAGCGCGCATGCTTGCGCCTACCGTGACACAGAGTGGATCAGCCAGGAGAGCGAAATGGCCAAGGGTCAGCAGAAGTCGGGCAGGGAAACGCGGAAACCCAAGGCGAGCAAGGGGCCCAAGCAGAACGCGTCCAACCCGTCGACCAAGGGCAAACCCGCGGATCAAAACCCGCCGCCCAAATAGCGCAGGCAGCTGGCCACCCGCAGCCGGATCGGCCTCGTCTTCCCCGACAAGGGTCAGCGTGCGTTCCTGGCCGTTGAGCCGGTACGGGACAGTGCAGCCGACCTCCACTGTTACGCCGCCGGGGTGCGGTTCCCCGGCCGTTGACTTTGCGTCCTGGGGGCTCAAGGATTCGACACGGCGGGCGCCAGATGGGCAACGGGGGCGGGACATGGCGGATGTGAAAAGCAAGGTTGCAATTCGGGGCGGCGGGGTGGCCGGCCTGACCGCCGCCTTCGCCCTGTCCGAAATCGATCCCCGCGGCGAGCGGTTCGAGATTACCCTCTACCAGCTCGGCTGGCGACTGGGCGGCAAGTGCGCCAGCGGCCGCAATCCGGGGTTCGGCCAACGCATCGAGGAGCATGGCCTCCACATCTGGGCCGGCTTCTACGAGAACGCCTTCACCGTCATGCGCGCCGCCCTTGCCGCGCTCGGCCGGCCGCCGGGCAGCCCGCAGGCAGGAATCGGCGACTGTTTCAAGCGCCAGAACGAGATCTTCCTGGCGGAGCAGCACGACGGCAAATGGCTGCCCTGGCCGCTCTGGTTCCAGCCCGACTCCGACCAGAGCCTTTTTCCCGGCCGCGACAGCATCTTTACCCGGCCCGATCCCGTCGCCCCGCCGCTCGGTGAAATGCTCCAGCGCGCCGTATCCACCTTCGAATTCAATCATCACTACTATGCAGACCAATGGCCGACCGATCCGCTCGCCGAAGCCGCGCAGGCGCTGGCCGGGCTCTCGGGCGCGCTGAAGCCGCACGTTGCCGCCGCGGCCGCCCCGCCGGCTGCCCCCAGCGCCCACCCGCTCCTCTCCATGGCCGGGCATCTGCTGGGCCGGATCGGCGAAGGGATCGCCGGCGTTGTCCACACGGTCGTGGCCGACGGAATCTCCCACCTGCTCGGCCATTATCACGGCACCGTGAAGGACCTGATCGGCCGGGGCGGGCTCGAGACGGAGTTCCGCCGCTATCTCATCATGGTCGATTTCGGCCTTCGCATCATGGACGGCATTCTGCGCAACGACTGCCTGCGCCAGGGCCTTCACGTGCTCGACAAATATGAGTTCCGCGAGATGCTGGCGAACGGCGGCGAGATGGCCGACAACGCGCTGGTCTCGTCGCTCTACGACTATACCTTCGCCTACGAAAACGGCGAGACGCCCCGTCTGTCGGCCTGCTCCGCCGTGCAGGGCATCATCCGGCTGTTCATGACCTACAAGGGCGCCTTCTTCTGGAAGGCGACCGCCGGCATGGGCGACACCATCTGCACGCCGATCTACCAGCTGCTGATACAGCGCGGCGTGCGGGTGAAGTTCTTCCACCAGGTCACCGGGCTGGAACTCACGCCCGACGGAACCCGGGTCGGCGCTATCCTCGTCAACGAACAGGTGGCGCTCGCCGAGGGGGTCGGCAGCTACGACCCGTTCGTTCCGGTCGACGGCCTGCCGAGCTGGCCTTCCGAGCCGCACTGGATGCAGCTGAAAGGCGGCGAGGGTCTGCAAGGTGCAAAAGTCGATTTCGAGGATGTGCTCGACCCGCTGCCGCCCCCGGCCCGGAAGCTCCGGCTGCTGCTGGGCCAGGATTTCGACCAGGTCGTGATGGGCATGTCGCTGGCCTCGCTGCCCGCAACCTGCGCGCCCCTGATCGCGAAGAACCCGGCCTGGGCCGCGATGACGGCGAACCTCGGCACCACCCGGACCCAGGCGCTGCAACTCTGGCTGGATTGCGATCTCGCCGCGCTCGGCGGCCCTTATGTCGTGCCGCCGCAGCCGCCCGGGAATCGACCCCCGCCGAACCCGATGGGGCCGATCCTCACCAACTATCAGAAGCCGTTCGATACCTGGGCCGACATGTCCCACCTGATCCCCGCCGAGGACTGGCCGGGGGTCGGCCCGAAATCGGTGGCTTATTTCTGCAGCGTGATGCCCGACTCCGATGCGCCCGACCGCCAGGATGCCGCCAACGCTGCCGTACTGGCCAACTCCAGGAGCTGGATGCTCTCGCAACTGCCGACGCTGTGGCCGGAAATCGGCACGGCAGCCGACTTCCGCTGGGACCTGCTGCACGCCGACCCCACGCTGAAAGGCGAAGCGCGGCTGACGCAGCAATTCTGGCAGGCCAATATCAACCCGTCGGAACGCTATGTCCTCAGCCTGCCGAACACGCTCCAGTTCCGGCTGGAGTCGGGCAACTCCGGCTTCGCCAACCTGTTCCTCGCCGGGGACTGGACCAAGGTGCCCGATGTCAACGCCGGCTGCGTCGAAGTCGCCACCATGTCGGGCCTGATGGCGGCCGCCGCGCTCTCGGGCGAAACCATCCCGATCGCCGCGCCGGACTGGCTCTACAATCGGCCGTTCGAAGCCGCGGGCGGAAAGCCCGCCTTCTCCAACTACGGCGGCTGGGGCCAGCTGCCGCCGCCACCCTCCACCTGCAACGACGCCACCTTCTATGCCTGGCCGCTGAAGGCCGACCGGGCGAGATGCCAGGACTTTATCGATCGGTCGCTGAACAGCAGCAAGTCCACCACGCGCTTCTCGCTGCTGCTCGATGTCGCCTTCCTGATGCTGGTGAAGACCGAGACGATGTTCCCGTCGACCCCGCCCTGGTCCGACGAGGGCCGCATGCGCGAAACCGACATGGGGTTCTGGCTGCTCGTCGCCTCGCACGAGGGTGACAACCCGATCCCCAGCGGCGTTGGCTGGTTTCCCGCCTATCTGCTGGTCGACAATCCGTACGCCACGGCCTCGGGCCGCGAAATCTGGGGATTCCCCAAGTTCGTCGGCACCATGGCGACCCCCGACGCGCCCCGGTCCGCCGGTCCCTTCAGCGCGACCGCCACCGTCATCCGCAAATTCGCTCCCACGTCCCGCGCCGAGCCGGTCGAGCTTATCGCGATCAGCGGCAGCGGGATCGACTTCACCGGCGCCGAAGGCAACGAGATCGATATCCTGCACAAGCTCGCCGGCGCCGCCTCGGCCGACCCCGGGCTGCGCGACGCAGCAGCCGGGCTCGCGGCCCTGCATGATTTCGTGCCCGATGGGGCAGGCTTCGAAGTGCCAGTCTATTTCCTCAAGCAGTTCCGCACCGCCAACAGCATCACCGACGCGGCGTTCCAGTCGCTCCTGAAAGGCGGTCTCACCCTCGACGCGGTGCGCGGCTTCGGCCTGCTCTCGGGCCGCTGGTCGATCGAGCTCGCCGATACCGACAGCCTGCCGTTCATCCGCGACCTGGGGCTCGGCACGCCCGCCGATGGCAAGCTCACGCTGGTCAGCGACATCGGCATCTGGGGCGAGATGGACTTTACCGTGGCGATGGCGAACCGGCTTCCCTGACCGGTCAGGCCTGGGCGTCTGCCCCGAACCGGCCGGCGCCCTGCGCCCGCGCAACCTCGATCGCGTCGGCGATCGCCGCCCGGGCCCCGGCCTCGTCGCCGATCGCCCAAAGATGCCCGGCGCGCTGGCGATGCAGCGGTGACAGCCAGAAGTGCTCGCCGCACCGGGCGGCGGTCTCAATCGCCGCAGTCACCGTCGCCAGCGCCGTCGCCGCATCCCCGGCCGCGCCTTGCAGCCGCGCCAGTTCCCCCAGGTGAAAGGCGCGGGTGTGCTCCTGCCCCAGCCGTTCGATCATCTCCAGCCCGCGTGTCGCCTCTGCCAGCGCCACCGCATGCGGGCCCAGCCGGTCCAGCGCATAGGTCCGGATCACCGCAAACGACGCCAGCGAGGTATAACCCTGCTGCTCGCACATCGCCGCGGCGATCCCGGCGTGCCGCGCCGCATCTTCGAAGCGCCCGGTCCAAAGCGCGCCGAACGCCGTCCAGTAATGGCCGGCCGCCGCGCTGAAACTCTCCCCCAGCGTCGCTACATGCGAAACCAGTTGCGTCGCCGCCTTCGATGCAGCCGGCGCATCCCCCATCGCATGCAGCAGCACCTGAAGCGGCCCCAAAGACTGCACCAGTGGGTCCTGCGGTGTCAGCAGCGGCAAGCGGCCGCCCTCGTTCGCAACATAGAGCTCGACCGCCCGCTCAAGATGCACTCGCGCCTCGGCCATCCGCCCCTTGGCCCACAGCACATAGCCCAGCGGGCACTCCCCCTCGATCCGCTGGCCAATATCGCCGCTGCGCTCGCCGATCTCCAGGCAGCGCCGCGCCAGGTCCTCGGCCACATCCAGATCGCCTCCGACGATCGAGAAGGCGCAAATGCCGCGCAGCACCACGAACAGCCCCGCCACATTGCCGATCGCGTCGCAGATCGTCCGCGCCTCGCCCAGGACCCGCCCAACCTCCTCATGGGAATAGCCCCGGGTCGCCGCCAGGCTCACCGCCAGGCCCAGCAGCAGCTGCAGCTCCACATCGACCATCATGTCGGGTGCCCGATGCCGGCGCAGCAGGTCCAGCGCGGTTCGAAGCTGCCCGGCCGCCTCGGCATGGGCCGCCCGCCCGGCAGCCTGCCGGCCGGCGGCGGCCCACAACGGAATGGCCTCCGCCCCCGATCCGCCCCTGGTGAGATGGTCGGCGAGCCCGGCCGGATCGGTCTCGGCAATGTCCGGCGTCAAGCTCCTCAGCGCCGCGGCGATCCGGCCGTGCAGCGCCTCCCGGGCCCGCTTGGGCATGCTGTCATAGGCGGCATCCCGGATCAGCGCATGGCGGAACAGATAGCTGCTGTTGGGCGGCAGTCCGGTCGCATCCAATATGCCCGCCCGGGTCAGCTCGCGCAGCGCCTGGCGCAGCTCGGCAGCCGGTTCCGCCACCACCTCGGCCAGCAGATCATAGGGAAAACCGCGCCCGATCGCCGCCCCGATGCTGGCGATCTGCCGCGCCGGGCCGAGCCGATCGAGACGCGCGATCAGCGAATCCTGCAACGTGTCGGGGATTGCGAGCAGCGCGGGCGTCTCCCCATCGGGCGCGGCGGCGATCGCCTCCAGCACCGATCGGGTGATTTCGGCCAGGAACAGCGGGTTGCCGTCGGCCCGGGCCACGATCTCCCGCACCACGCCCACCGCCAGCAGCCTTTCGGGATCCAGCCGGGCGCAGATCTCCCGCGCCTCGCCCGCCTCCAACCGGCGCAACGCCACATGCGCGATATCGGCATGCTCGGCCCAGCCGCACGCGAAGTCCGGCCGTGCCGTCGCCAGGATCATCCAGCGCCGAACGATCGTGAGCCCGACGGCACGGTCCAGCAGCTCCAGCGAGCTGGGGTCGCCCCAGTGCAGATCCTCGATCACGAACAGCGCAGGTCGGTCGGCCGCCAGCCGGTCCATCAGCCCCAGCAGCGTATCGAGCCCGAGCGCCCGGCGCCGCTCCGGCGTCAGGACGGGCGCGTTCGCTGCCGGCGGCAGGCCCAGCAGGTCGCCCAGAACCGCTTCCGTTTCGGGCGTGCGCGCGCCGGCGCGGTCCAGCAGCGCCGCCAGCTTTTCGCTCTTGTGTGCCGCGGTGTCGCCGCGAACGAAGCCGGCAGCGGCTTCCAGATGCTCGGTCACCGGGTGCAGCGCCCGGGCGCTGAAGTTCGGGCCGCAATACCAGGAGACCGGCACCCCGCAATCCCCCTCGGCATGGCGCCGCGCCGCATCGGCCAGGCCGGATTTGCCGATCCCCGCTTCGCCCTGCACCAGCACCACCTGGCCCTCGCCGCGCTCGGCGAGCGCCCAGGCATCCTTCAGCAGCTGCATCTCGACGGCTCGGCCCACCAGCAGCGCTTCGTCGCGACCGGCCCGGGCCTGCGATCGGCTGGCAACCTTGCGCGCCTCCAGCGCTTCGACCGCCCGCTGCCCGGCAACCTCCTCCGGGCCGCCCGTCACGAACATGCCTTCGGTGATCCTGAGCGTCGAATCCGCCATCACCACCGCCCCTGGCCGAGCGGCCTCCGCAAGCGCGGCGGCAAGCTTGGGCGTTTCCCCCAGGATGCCGCGCTCAGCCGCCGCGCCGCGCGAACTGAGGTCGCCGACCAGCACCATGCCCGTCGCAAGGCCCACGCCGGCGGCAACCGACAACCCCTCGGGCAGCTCCAGCGCGGCAGCGGCGTCGCGGACCGCCAGCCCGGCCCGAACCGCGTTGGCGCCTTCCTCCTCATGCGCCACCGGATAACCGAAATGCGCCAGCACCCCATGGTCCAGCCGGCGCGCGATGGTACCGCCATATTGCGGCACCAGATCCTCCACCATGCCCTGGAAGGCATCGATTATCAGCAGCAGGTCTTCCGGGTCGGTCGCCGCCGACAGATCGGCAAAGCCTGCAATGCCGGCAAACAGGGATGTCACCTGCCGCCGCTCGGCCGGCGTGGCGCGCGCAGCGCCCTGCCCATGCGATCGGGCGCCCGGCAACGGGTCTGTGGGCGCCGCGGCCGCACGATGCCGATGGCCGGCGGCCGCCGCGATACTGGCCAGCACCGAAGGCCATGGCGCCTGCTCCAGCGCGCCCGACCAGCCCGACAGGTCGATCGCATGGATCTGGTCGAACGGCATCGGCAACGCGCAGGCGTCCAGCTGCACCTGCACCAGCTTCCCCGCCTCGCGACCCCGGTTCGCTTCGGACCGCACCCATTCGGATCGCACGGCGTCGGTCGACCACAGCACCAGAACGGCGTCGGCCAGCCGCACCTGTTCCTCGATGGCATCGGCAAAGGACCGGTGTGCGAGCAGCTGGTCGTCCATCCAGACCCGATAGCCCTGGTGCTGCAACGCCTCGACAATGCGCCGGGCCACCGGCTGCGTCGAGCGCGCATAGGAAATGAAGATCCTCGCGCCCGTCACGTCAGACCATCACCCTCGCCCAGCGCCGTGCCCTCCGCACGGCGTCAGCCGCAACTTTGAAACGGCGTCAGCCGCAACTTTAGAACGGCGTCTGCCGAAGCTAAGGATGCTTAACGGCGCCGCGTCAAGCTGTGCCGTCACCACGCCTGCCGAAACCACGCCCGCCCACAACTTCCCTTGAAGCGAGCTGCGCCCCAGCTCTGGCACGAAGTTCCACTGCCCGCATCGACGGGCGCAGCCAGTAAAGCGCCGGCGTGGCCCGCGCCTCGGCATGCAGTGCGGCAGCCGCCGCCACCCCGCCCGCATCGGCCTCGACCCGGCCGAGCGCCGAGAACAGCCGTGCCAGCCGGAGCACGGTGTCTGCCCAAGGCGGCGGCACCGGCCCGGCAAATCGCTCCAGCCCCGCCGCGCAGGAATCGGACAGCGCCCATTCGCCATTGGCCAGCGCGGCGTGCACCAGGCTGCCGTAGAATCCGAACGCCGAGTGGGCGACACCTGCGCTCGCCAGCATCGCCTCCCCCTCCGCCGCCAGCGCCAGCCGTTCCGCCGGACCGGTGAAAAAGGCCAGCGTTCCCAGGATGCGCGGCACCGCGAACCGGATCGCCGCGCTCCCCATGCCATGCGCTCGCGCTTCCTCCAGCACCTTCACCGCCTGTGCCGGGTCCCCCGCAGCGCCAAGCGCCGTTCCCAACACCCACATCGGCGCCGCCACCAGCCCGGTCTCCCCCATTCGGTCGCCCAGGCCCAGCGCCGGTTCCACCATCGCGATCGCAGCCTTCTGGTCCCACCGCTCCAAATGGATGGTGCCGGCCGTGGTGCGCGCCAGCAGCTCGTTCACCGCGTCCCCATGCGCCATGGCCAGTTCGATCGCGGCGGTCGCGTCCGACAGCCCTTCTTCGTGCGCCAGCGTGAAAATGCGGCACACCGCCCTGACCCGCAGCGCCGCCAGCCGAATGCGCTCGAAGCTTTCGTCCTCCGCCATAGCCAGGCAGCGGCTCGCCTCGTCCACGGCGGCTGCGAAGTCGCCGCGCTGATAATGCGCCCAGGCCATCCCGACCAGGGCTCCCGCCTCCGCCATTGCAGTTCCGGCCTTTTTCGACCAGGCCAGCGACTGGCGATGTGCTTCGAGGCAAGCGTCGAGCTCGCCCCGCGGAAAATGGATGTGCCCGCGCGCGGCGTGGATACGCGCCATCGCTTCGGCCTGTCCCGCCGTGCCCCGGCTCCCCCCGGCCGCCACCGCGCGTGCCGCCTCGTCCAGCACGGTCAGCGCCTCGGTCGCCTTCTGCGCCGCCGCCAGGGCGGTCGCCTCGGCGAGCAGCGCCTGCCCGCGCTCGTCCTCGCTTTCGGCCAGCTCGGCCGCCTCCCGCGCCGCCGACTGCGCCTCCCGAAGCTGCCATCCCCGCGTCAGCGCAGCCGCCTGCGCCAGCAACAGCCGGTGCCGATCGCCGGCGCAGGTCGCCAGCGCCAGCCCGCGCGTCACTGCCTCCAGCGCCTTGTCCGGCCGGTATCGCGCCAGCGCCGCCGCCGCCGCATCGGCATAGGCTTCGGGCGCCAGCGGGTCCCCCGCGCCATCCAGATGGGCCGCGACCATGTCGGGCTCCTCGCCCCGATACAACTCCGCAGCCGCCCGGTGCAGCGCCCTGCGCTCGGCATCCAGCAGGCTGGAATAGACAGCGTCCCGGATCAGGGCGTGGACGAACCGCAACTTGCCCCCGGCCACCATGACCAGGGCCCCGGACGCAGCCGCCGACGGACGATAATCCGCCATGCCGGCCAGCGCCGCCACGCGGGACAGCTCGCAACTCGCCCCCAGCACGGCCGCCGCTCTCAGGGCCTGCCGCTCGATGGGGTCCAGCCGGTCCATCCGGCCCAGCGCCAAACTCTGCACACTGCCGGGCAGGGCCGTCTCGGCGGCGGCTCCATCGCGCACGGCCGCCACCAGTTGGGCGAGGAACAAGGGGTTTCCATTGGCCCGCGCCATGCACACCCGCAGGGCCTCGTCGGTCGAGCCGCCAATGTTGCGTGCCAGCAACAGCGAGTCATCCCGGGTCAGGGGCTTCAGGTCCAGTGTGACGAGAGGCCCGGCCGCAGCTCGCCAGCCGGCATCGAGCAGATCGGGAGCGGGCCGGCTCGTCATCAGCAGCAGCAACCGCCGGTCGCCCGCCAGCCGACTGAGGTCCGCCAGTTGCTGCAGGCCCGGCGGAGTCGCCCAGTGCACATCCTCCACCAGCGCCAGCAGCGGGGCTTCCGACGTCGCGACCCCCACCAGGGCACGCGCCGCCTCGGTTCGCGCCGCCGAAGCCTGTGCCGGCGTCGTCGCCTCCTGTCGCGCCCGCAACCCCGAAGGCGGCTTCGTCCCCATCAGCTGGAACAGCCAGGGCAGATGCGGCTCGCCCAGCTGCGCCACCAGCGGATGCCGCAGCAGGTCGTCCGGCCCGGCCTCGTCCAGCAGGCTGCGCACCAGCTGGCGCCGGGGCGTGTGCGCGGCGAGCCGGCCGAAGTCCCTGAGCTGCGCCCGATGCACGCGCCAACCGGCGGCGGCCGCCTGCTCGGCAAGCGCATCCGCCAGCCGGGTCTTGCCGACCCCTGCTTCGCCCCGCAGGCAGACGCTGAGGCCGGACCCGGCCCCGGCTGCCGCCAGCAGGGCCTGCAATTGCGCCAGCTCGGCCCGGCGCCCCACCAGTGGTGGCGGCGTGAACTTGTCGCAACCGGAGGCAATCGCAAAGCGACCCTCGCCTGCCGGGTTCGCATGCATTCGGCCCCCCAGCTCGGCGACGATTTCCGCCGTGACCAGCGTGGTGCCCGGCCCCGCTGCCGAGCGCAGCGTGGCTGCAAGCGTCACCGGCGGGCCGACAATGGCCGGTTCGAACGGCCCCTCGGACAGGAATGTCACCCCGACGGCCAGCCCGACACGCGCCTGGAACTCGATGCCCAGCTCGGCAGCTGCCCCGCTCACCCGGCGATGGATCGCAAGTGCTGCCGTCACCGCTCGAAGGGGATCGTCGTCGCGCGCCTGGTCCCGGCCGAACACCGCGAGGGCAGTATCGCCCATCCGGTCATGCACCATACCGCCGGTGCGCTCGACTTCGGCCACGACCAGATCGTGCCACGCCGCGATCAAGGCATACAGGCGCTCCACATCGAGCCGAACCGACAGCGCTGCATAGTCGGCGATGCCGGCCGACAGCACCGCAAGCCGTCGCCGTTCGCGCCGGATGGGCCCGATGGGCGGGCGCGGCGGGGTTGCCGGCCGGGTCGCTTCGGTCTCGGCCGTTGCTGCATCGGGGCCCGCATCGGCCGGCGCCCGCCGCCGCCCTGCCAGTTCGTCGCGCAGCCGAACGGTCTCGGCCTCCGGCGCGACGCCGAGTTCCCGCCGCAGGGTGGCCTGCAGCGCCCGATACTGGCGCAAGGCCTCGGCAGGCCGGCCCCCCTGCGCATAGGCCCGCATCACCAGGCGCGTCCCCGGCTCGTGCAGTGGGTCCAGCGCCAGCAGCCGCCCTCCGAACGCCAGCGCGGCGTCGATCCGGCGCTCGGCGAGCGCCGCCGCCGCTGCCGCCTCCATCACCCGCAGCGCCACATCGCGGAGCCGGGCCCGCTCCGCGGCGAGCCAGGCGGCAAACCCGCTTTCGGCCAGCACCAGCCCGTCCAGCAGGTCGCCCCGGAACAGGGTCGCGGCTTCGGCCTCCGCCCCGGCTTCCCCCTCTGCAAGCGCCCGGAACCGGTGCGCGTCGACCAGGATCGCGGCCGGGTCGATCGCCACGGTCTCGCCGTCCGCCAGCAGCCAGCCCGACGCGTTGGCCACGCGCCGGATCGAGGCCAGCGCCTGGCGCAGGCTGGCGCGGGCCTGCTCCTCGCTGCTGTCTTCCCAGAGCAGCGCCGCCAGCCGGTCGCGCGGCTGCGGCCGGCCCCCCTCCAGCGCGAGATAGGCCAGCAGCGCGCGCGCTTTCCTGGGCAGCGGCAAGGGCTGCCCGGCACCGTCGCGCAGTGCAAATCCGCCCAGAAGTTCCAATGTCAACAAGGTCCGGCCCGTCCCCGATGAGCAATCCCCGACCGCCCATAGCGGAACGAGCGGGCCACCGCACCTGCCTGTAGGAAGCATCATTAACCACGTTTCACAGTGTTTTCACGCCGGCATGCCGTCTCGCCTCACGCCCGCCGCCTACAGCGGGGCATCGGCAGACCTGCTGCCGACCTTGAACAGGAGACAGATCATGTTGCTTCGACAACCCCGAACCGGCCTCGCTTTGCTGGCAGCCCTTGTGATGGCTTTCAGCGTGCTCGGCGGCACCGTCGCGCTGCTCGGCGCGACCGCTGCTCCCGACGAAGGTCAACCCTACCGTCTCGCCTGACGGTGGACGCCAAGCTGATATCCTGCGGGAAAGGTCCCATGATGACGATCGCCGACGCCCAGGGAAACAGGCTGACAGGCGCAGATGCCGCGTCGGCCGAACGCTTTGATGCGGCGCTGATGAAGCTCGCGGCCTTCCGGCTCGACCCGCTGGCCGATGCCGACGCCCTCCTGGCCGAGCAGCCGGACTTCGTCATGGCGCATGTGCTTCGCGGCGCGTTGTTCCTGATGGCCGCCGAGCCGCAGGCCGAGTCCGAGCTGAAAGCCTCGCTGGCCGCAGCCCGAGCGCTGGCTGCGGCCGCGACCGAGCGCGAACAGCTCCATATCGAAGCTCTCGGCACTTGGGCGAGGCGCGACTTCATGGGCGCGTCCGAAATCTATACCCGCCTGACGGCGCGCTGGCCCCGCGACCTCCTGGCACTCCAGGTGGGCCAGCAGACCGACTTCTTCACCGGCCGAACGGTCGAGCTGCGCGACCGTATCGTGCGCGCACGCCGCTTCTGGAACGCCGAGGACCCCGGGGCCGGCTTCCTCGACGGCATGCTCGCCTTCGGGCTGGAGGAAAACCACCAGTACCGCGCGGCCGAAGAAGCCGGGGCGCGTGCACTGGAGCGCTTTGCAGGCGATGCCTGGGCGGTCCACGCCGTCGCCCATGTCGCCGAAATGGAAGGCCGCACCGAACAGGGGATCGCCTTCCTCACCTCCCGCTCGCCGGACTGGGCCCCCGACAATCTGCTCGCCTACCACAATTGGTGGCACCTGGCGCTGTTCCATCTGGAACTCGGCGACACCGGGCATGTCCTTCGGCTGCACGACCGGCACCTCGCCCCGGCCGAAGGTGCCACCGCGCTGGAACTGGTGGATGCGACTGCGATGCTGTGGCGGCTGCACTTGCGCGGCACGGACATCGGCGATCGGGCCGCGCCGCTCGCGGCCGGATGGTCCGCCGTGCTGGCCGCGGCACCGGGCACCTCTTACCTGGGCTTTAACGACCTGCACGCAGCGCTTGCCCATATCCTGGCAGGGCAAGGCAGCATCGCCGACACACATCTGGCCGCGCTGGAGCAGGCGGCGGCACAGCCCGGCGCCCACGGGCGGATGCTGGCCGATGTCGGGCTGCCGGTAATCCGCGGGGTCTACGCATTCGCCGCCGGTGACCCGGCGGGCGCGGCCGAACTGCTGCTCGCCGCCCGGGCCAAAGCGTCCCGCATGGGCGGAAGCAACGCCCAGCGCGACCTGCTGTCGCTGACGCTGCTCGCGGCGGCCGAGGCCTCCGGCCAGGCTGAGCTGGCGGCGGCCGTTGCGGCGGAACGCGTGGCCGCCAAGCCCGACAGCCCGCTCGCCCGCGCTGCGATGGAGCGCGCCCGGGCGATGAACCGGCACCGCGAAGCGCGCATGGCAGCCTGACGCAGTCTTCGGGCCGCCCGGTTGCGCCGCCGGGCTGCCCGCGCCTATGCTTCCGGCTTCAAGCGGCGCCACCCGGCGTCCGAGTCGGCCTGCCCCGCAGAGCCGACCGGAGGAACGGACCGGTTGCAACAGTGCCGGTTGCGGCACCACCGTTTGCAACTATGCAGGACGCCATGATCGACGAACCCGCAGGCTATCATTTCCCGATCGAGGTACAGGCCGACGACATCGACCATATGGGCCATGTCAACAACGCGGTCTATCTGAAGTGGGTGCAGGAGGCGGTCGTCAGCCATTGGCAGAGCTTCGCACCGCTGGAAGCGGTCGAACGCTATCTCTGGATCGCCCGCGGCCACGAGATCCGTTACCATCGTCCCGGTTTCCTCGGCGATTCGATCGCCGCCTCGCTCCGCATCGAAAGCGTGAAAGGGGCAACTGCCGCCTATCGTACCCTGATCGAGGCGCAGGGCCGCGTGCTGGCCGAGGTGAAAAGCTTCTGGTGCTGCATCGATGCCGTCACCCGCCGGCCGATCCGCATCCCGGAGGCGCTCAGCAAGCTGTTCCTGGGCGAACCCGTCGAGGAATAAAGAGGCTCGCTGATCCGCGAAGCGGCAAGCGCGACCGCGCGCCGGCCGCGAGGCCGTTCTCAAAAGAAGACGTCGTCCCGATCATAGACGAAATAGGCGACCATCGTCTTGGTCCGCTTGATGCCCGGAATCGCCGCCAGCTTCTCGTTGATCAGCTCCCCCACATCCTCTCGCGTATCGATCACGATCTTCACCAGAAGGTCCCAGCTGCCCGAAATCGACGACACTTCCTTCACATAGGGCACGTCGCTCAGGATGCGCCGCCCGACCTCGTAGGTCTTCCCCAGATCGACTCGCACGAAGGCGAAGAATGTCTGCCGCGACGACGGCGTCGGCGCCACGGGCACTTCATGGATCTCGATCGGCATGGCCCTGCCTATCCCCAGTTTTCAGGCGCTACAAGTCACACGCTACAGGGCCGTCCTGACCGCCAGCAGCTCGGGGAAGAAGCCGCGCTTCAGCACCGACTCCAGATAGGCAACTCCCGTCGTGCCGCCGGTCCCCCGCTTCAGCCCGATGATGCGCTCCACCGTCTTCAGATGGGCAAAGCGCCACAGCTGCACCCGATGCTCGATATCCACCAGCTTCTCGGCAAGCTCGTAGAGGTCCCAGTAGGTTCGCGGATCGCCGTAGACGATGGCCCAGGCCGCCTCCACCTCGGGCGACGCCTCGTGGTGCGTGTCCAGCGCGCCGCCCAGCACGTTCGGCGGAATGGCAAAGCCGCGTCGCGCCAGCAGGGCGATCGCCGCGCGATACAGGCTGGGGCGCGTCAGCGCCGCCTCCAGCTGCACAACCGACTCGGGCCGCTCCCGATGGGCCTCGATCATCGCGGGGTTGCGCGCGCCGAGTTCGAACTCGAGCAGCCGGTATTGCAGGCTCTGAAACCCGCTGCTGGTTCCCAACGAGTCGCGGAACGCCACATAGTCCGCCGGGGTCATGGTGGAGAGCACGTCCCACATCCGCACCATCTGCTCCAGGATGCGGCCCGACCGGGCGAACGCACGCGACGCAAAGCCGAGATCGTCGCGCGCCAATCCGTTTCGCGCGTCGGCAAGCTCCTTCAGCAGCAATCGCATCCACAGTTCGGAAACCTGGTGCGCCACGATGAACATCGGCTCGTCGGGCGCCTCCGACAGCGGCGCCAGGGCCGACAGCAGCGGATCGAGCTTCAGATAATCGGCATAGTCCACTCAGGCGTCATAGCGCGGATGCCCCCGACGCGCATCCCTTGCTGCAACCCGCTGCGCTCCGCATAAGGCCGCCATGCGCCGTTACTGCCTCCTTCTCCTCTTGCTCCTGGCGCTTGCGGCCCCGGCGCCCGCCACGGCAGACGCCACGCCCGCCATCGCCGCGGCTGCCAGCCTGCGCACCGCGCTCGATGAAGCCGCGATCGCCTTTCGCCGCTCGACCGGCCGGTCGGTCCGCCTTACCTATGGCGCTTCGGGGAGCCTGGTGCAGCAGATCCGGAACGGCGCGCCCTATCAGCTGTTCCTCTCGGCAGACGAAGCCCATGTGGTCGCGCTCGCAGCAGACGGCCGGACGCTGGGCGGGCCCGCCGACCGGGGCCGGAATTTCGCTGTCGGGCGGCTCGTCCTGTTCGCGCCGCCGCGCTCCCCGCTGCAGGTGGACTCCGAACTCCAGGGTCTGCGCCGCGGCCTGGCCGACGGCAGCGTACGGCGTCTCGCCATCGCCAATCCCGATGTGGCCCCCTATGGCGCCCGCGCCCGCGAAGCGTTGCAGCACGCCGACCTGTGGGACGCTGCCAAGCCCCGGCTCGTGTACGGCGAGAACATCAGCCAGACGCTGCAGTTCGCCACCAGCGGCGGCGCCGACGGCGGGCTGGTCTCGCTCTCGCTCGTGCGAACGCCGGGCGTCGCCGGCCGTTATGCGCTGATCCCGGCCGACCGCCACGCCCCGCTCACCCAGCGCATGGTGCTGCTTCCGGGCGCGGGCACCACTGCCAGGCGCTTCCATGACTGGCTGCTCGGCCCCGCCGGCCAGCGCATCCTGTCGCGCCACGGCTACACCAGGCCCTGAGCGGATGGACTGGGAAGCTCTCGAGCTGTCGTTGCGGCTTGCCGCGATCACCGTTCTCGTCCTGATGCCGCTCGCCGTCTTTCTCGGCCGCTGGCTCGCCACCACGCCCAGCCGGGCCCGGCCGCTGGTAGAGGCGCTGATCGTCCTCCCGCTCGTGCTGCCGCCCACCGTGGTCGGCTTCTACCTGCTCGCCGCCATGGGGCCCGACAGCCTGGCCGGGCGCGGCTGGACCGCGCTGTTCGATCAGGGCCTGGTCTTCAGTTTCCAGGGGCTGGTGGTGGCATCGGTGATCGTGAACCTGCCCTTTGCCGTGCAGCCGGCCCAGCGCGCGTTCGAAGGCGTCGGCCCCGACCTCCGCGCCGCCGCCGCAAGCTGCGGCATGTCGCCCTGGGCTGCGTTGCGGCGGGTCGAGCTGCCGCTCGCACTACCCGGCGTCCTCACCGGCGCCATCCTTACTTTCGCGCACACCCTGGGCGAGTTCGGCGTGGTGCTGATGGTGGGCGGCGCCATTCCGGGCGAGACCCGGACCCTGGCGCTCTCCATCTACGACCGGGTGCAGGCGCTCGACCACGACGCTGCCGGCCGGATGGCGGCTCTGCTTCTCGTCGTCAGCCTTGCAGCGGTCGCCCTTACCTACGCACTCACCGGACGCAGGATCGGCACCCGTGTCGGGCCCTGAGCCGAGCCTCGTATCGGGCACCGGATCCGGCCTCGATCTGTCCCTGCACGCAACCGATCCCGTGCCGCTCGAACTGGCGCTCCGCGTCGGCCCCCTCGAAACGCTGGCCCTCGTCGGCCGTTCCGGCGCCGGCAAGACCAGCGTGCTGAAAGCGATCGCAGGGCTGCTGCCCGGCGTCGGCGGCCATGTCCGGGTCGACGGGGAGAGCTGGCTCGACGCCGGAGCCAGCCGCCCGCCGCATCTGCGCCGGGTCGGGTTCGTGTTCCAGAGCTATGCCCTGTTCCCGCACATGACCGCGGCTGAAAACCTGACAGCCGCCATGGATGCACCCGATCGGGCCGCCGCCGACGCCCTGCTCGCCCAGGTGCATCTGGAAGGCTTCGCCGACCGTCGCCCGGACGAGCTCTCCGGAGGGCAGCAGCAGCGGGTCGCGCTCGCCCGGGCGCTTGCCCGCCATCCCCGGCTTCTGCTGCTGGACGAGCCCTTTTCCGCAACCGACCGCCCCACCCGCCGCGCCCTTGCCGAAACGATCCGAGAGCTGCGCGCGACGCTCCCGATCCCCACAGTGATCGTCAGTCACGATCTGGATGACGTGGCGGCACTTGCCAGCCACATCGCCATCCTGGACGCCGGCCGGCTGGTCCAGCACGGGCCTGCCGCAGACGTCATCGCCAATCCCGCCAACGCGCTGGTCCGCGACCTGGTCGCCTGACCCGCGAGGTCGCACCCGGGCATCCGTCGCCTTACAAGCCGTGGCCACCGAAGATCCCGCCATCATGACTGCCATTTGCGACGAACCGCAACAACCCGCCGCTCCCGGCCTGGGCCCCGCCCTTACCGCAGCTGCTCGGCGTGCCAGGCGAGGTGCGAGGCCATGAAGGTCGAGATGAAATAATAGCTATGATCATAGCCCGGTTGCAGCCGCAGCGTCAGTTTCTGGCCGGACGCATTGCAGGCCGCTTGCAGCAGCTCCGGTTTCAGCTGTGTGGCCAGAAACGCGTCTGCGTCCCCCACATCCACCAGCAGGTCCGGCACCCGGGCGCCGCCTTCGATCAGCGCAATGGCATCATGTTGCGCCCAAGCGGCGCGGTCCGGCCCCAGATAGGCGGCAAAAGCCTTCTCCCCCCACGGCACCTGCGAGGGCGTCACGATCGGTGAAAAGGCCGAAACGCTGCGAAACCGCCCGGGGCTGCGCAGCGCCACTGTCAGCGCACCGTGCCCGCCCATCGAATGGCCCATGATGCCCTGTCGCCCCATGTCCACCCGAAATGATCCTGCCACCAGCGCAGGCAGCTCGTCCGTCACGTAGCGCCACATCCGGAAGTTCGAAGCCCAGGGCGTCTCGGTCGCATCGACGTAGAAGCCCGCGCCCTGCCCCAGGTCATAGGCGGGGTCGTCCGCCACGCCCTCTCCGCGAGGAGAGGTGTCGGGCGCCACGAACGCCAGCCCGAGCTCGGCACAGGCCGCCCGGAACTCGCCCTTCTCCGTCACATTGGCCTGCGTGCAGGTCAGCCCGGAGAGGAACCAGACAAGCGGAAACGGTCCTTTGCCAGGCGGGAGGAAGATCGAGAAGACCATGTCCGTGCCCGTCGCCGCGCTGCTGTGCTTCCACACCTGCTGCCGGCCGCCATGGCTGGCCCATTCGCTGAGTTTTTCCATCGCCGTTTGCCCAACCACCCGAAAAAGACCGTGTCACCCGGCGAAGGCCGGGGTCTCCCCGCTTCCAGACTTTACACCCAGCTCAGTAAACGATCACCGACCGGATGCTCTCGCCCCGGTGCATCAGGTCGAAGGCCTCGTTGATCCGCTCCAGCGGCAGCCGGTGGGTGATCATCGGGTCGATCGCGATCTTCCCGTCCATGTACCAGTCTACGATCTTCGGCACGTCCGTCCGCCCGCGTGCCCCGCCGAAGGCGGTGCCCTTCCAGACCCGCCCGGTCACCAGCTGGAACGGTCGGGTCGAAATCTCCTTGCCGGCTTCCGCCACCCCGATGATCACGCTCTCGCCCCAGCCGCGGTGGCAGCATTCCAGCGCCTGCCGCATCACCGTCGTGTTCCCCGTGCAGTCGTAGCTATAGTCCGCCCCGCCCCCGGTCAGCTCGACCAGGTGCGCGACCACGTCGCCCACGTCCCTTGGGTTGACGAAATGCGTCATCCCGAACTGCCGGCCCCAGGCCTCGCGGTCGGGGTTGATGTCCACCCCCACGATCATGCCGGCCCCCACCAGCCGCGCGCCCTGCACCACGTTCAGCCCGATTCCGCCCAGCCCGAACACCACCACGGTGGCGCCCGGCTCCACCTTCGACGTGTTCACGACGGCGCCCACCCCCGTGGTCACGCCGCAACCGATATAGCAGCTGGTGTCGAACGGCGCGTCCTCGCGAACTTTTGCCACCGCGATCTCGGGCAGTACCGTGAAGTTGGAGAAGGTCGAGCAGCCCATGTAATGGAAGATCGTCTGCCCCCTGTAGCTGAACCGGCTGGTGCCGTCCGGCATCAGCCCCTTGCCCTGTGTCGCCCGGATCGCCGTGCACAGGTTGGTTTTGCCGCTGAGGCAGCTTTTGCACTGCCGGCATTCCGGCGTGTACAGCGGGATCACATGGTCGCCGGGCTTCACGCTGGTCACGCCGGCACCCACCTCGCGCACGATACCGGCACCTTCATGGCCCAGAATGCTGGGAAACAGCCCCTCCGAGTCCAGCCCGTCCAGCGTGTAGGCGTCGGTGTGGCACACGCCGGTCGCCTTGATTTCCACCAGCACCTCGCCGGCTTTGGGCCCCTCCAGGTCAAGCTCCACCACTTCCAGCGGCTTCTTGGGCTCGAACGCCACGGCAGCACGGGTCTTCATCGATAGGCCTCCCTCGTCGCGCTCTCGTTACCGGGGTTTGCACGGCGCGCAAGCACCTGCAATCCTGCCGGCATGCCCCAGATCGATCACAGCGGCGGGATGGACCCGGACACCTTCGCCGCCTTCACCGACCAACTCGAGCGCTACGTCCGCGATGTGCTGATCCCGGCCGAGCCCCGCGTCCTCGCCGACGATGCGATCCCCCCGGAAATCCTAGCCGAAATGCGAGCGCTCGGCCTGTTCGGCATCACCATCCCCGAAGCCTATGGCGGCTCGGGCATGAACATCGCGCAGTATGTGGAGACAATCCGTCGCCTTGGCTACGCCGCCCCCGCTTACCGCTCGGCGCTTTCCATCGGCGTCGGCATGGTCACCTCGGCGCTGAAGAACGGCGGGACCGACGCGCAGAAGGCCCACTGGCTTCCCAGGCTCGCCGCAGGGGCCATCGCCAGCTTCGGCCTCACCGAGCCCGGCTCCGGCTCCGACAGCGCGGGCTTGCAGACCCGCGCCACTCGCACGGCAGCCCCCGGTTCGGGGCCCGGGGCAGGCGGGTACCGCCTTTCCGGCACCAAGCGCTACATCACCAATGCGCCGAACGCCGAGGTTTTGCTCCTCATGGCACGAACTCACCCGGAGAACCTGCCGAAGAACGCGCACATCTCGGCTTTCATCCTCGCCGCGGACACCCCGGGGATTACAATCGGCAAGCCCGACCGGAAGATGGGCCAGGCCGGCGCCACCATCGCCGACATCCATCTGGATGACGTAAAGGTTTCCGCCGACGCCTTGCTCGGCGGCGAGGAGGGCAAGGGCTTCGAATATGCGATGCGCAGCCTCGACAACGGCCGGCTGTCTGTGGCCGCCGCCGCCACCGGCTACGCGAAGCGCGCCCTCGACACGGCGCTCAGATACGCCGCCGAGCGCAAGGCCTTCGGCGAACCGATCGCCAGCTTCCAGCTGATCCAGGCCATGCTGGCGGACAGCCAGGCCGACATCTACGCCGCCGAGTGCATGATCGCAGACGCCTGCCGCCTCGCCGACTTGGGCCAGCGCACCACCATCCAGGCGTCCGCCGCCAAGATGTTCGCGTCGGAAATGTGCGGCCGGGTCACCGACCGCTGCGTCCAGATCCACGGCGGCGCCGGCTATCTCCAGGAATATGAAGCCGAGCGCTTCTATCGCGACGCCAGGCTGTACCGGATCTATGAGGGGACAACGCAAATCCTGCAGCTGGTGATCGCGCGCAACATGCTTCGCGAGCTGGACCGGCAGATCTGACCGGGTCCGCCAGGCCCGACGATTCCCATCCATCTCGGTCCAGACCGGTCAGGCCCGCATCCGCGCAACCCTATTGTCCAGGATCGCCTCCGCCTCGCCGATGATCCGGTCGATCAGCTCCCGGCAAGTCGGGATGTCGTGGATCAGGCCCTGCACCATCCCGGCCCAGAACACGCCCGCGCTCATGTCTCCGGTCTCCAGCAGCACCTTGCCGGCTTTGCCGCTCACCAGCTCGTGCACATCCTCGAATTTCGCATCCGGATCCGCCAGGCGGCGCACCACTTCGTCCGACACCGCGCTCTTCCCCACCCGCGCGGTGTTCTTGAACTGGCGGAAGATCAGGTGCGAGCCGCGCTCGTCATTCTCGATATAGGCCTGCTTCACATTGGGGTGGATCGGCGCCTCGGCCGTCGCGCAGAAGCGCGTGCCCATGTTGATGCCCTCCGCCCCCAGCGCGAGCGCCGCCACCAGCCCGCGCCCGTCGCCGAACCCGCCGCTGGCCAGCAGCGGAATCTTGACCTTGTCGGCCGCCGCGGGGATCAGGATCAGCCCCGGGATATCGTCTTCGCCCGGATGCCCGGCGCACTCGAACCCGTCGATGGAGATCACATCCACGCCCTTGCGCTCGGCCGACAGCGCGTGCCGCACCGCCGTGCACTTGTGCAGGATCAGCGTGTCCTTCTGCCGAAGCTCGGCCCAGACTTCGCTCACGGCCTGCGTTCCAGCCGTCTCGAAGATGCGCACGCCGGACTCCAGCGCGGCCCGGGCATAGGCGACATAATCCGGCGACATCGTTGTCGGGAACACGGTGATGTTCACCCCGAAGGGCCGCGTCGTCATCCCGCGGCAACGCTCGATCTCGGCCTTCAGCGCCTCGGGCGAGGGTTGCGTCAGCGCGGTCAGGATACCGAGCCCGCCCGCGTTCGACACCGCCGCCGCCAGTTCGGCCACCCCCACGGACTGCATGCCGCCCTGCACGATCGGATGCTCGATACCCAGCATGTCGGTAATGCGCGTCCTGAAGGCCATGGTCTCTCTCCCCGAAGATCTCCAAAGCAGACGCCCGCCTGGCCCCGCCCGTCAAGCCGAGCCCTTCGCGTCCTCCCGATTCCGGCAGTCTGCCGAATGTCGGCACGGGCCTATGCCGACAGCACTTCCAAGGAGACGATGCCATGCCCGACGCCTATATCATCGATGCCGTCCGCACTCCGCGCGGCATCGGCAAGGTCGGCAAGGGCTCGCTGGCCGACATGCATCCCCAGCATCTCGCCGCTGCCGTGCTGAAGGCGATCGCAGAACGCAACGGCCTGGACACGGCGACTGTCGACGACATCATCTGGTCCACCAGCAGCCAGAAGGGCAAGCAGGGCGGAGACCTCGGCCGCATGGCCGCGCTCGACGCCGGCTACGATATCCGCTCGTCCGGCACCACGCTCGATCGCTTCTGCGGCGGCGGCATCACCACGGTGAACCTGGCCGCCGCCAGCGTGATGAGCGGCATGGAAGATTGCGTGATCGCCGGCGGCACGGAAATGATGTC
>JANPJJ010000036.1:0-10562 GCA_031425455.1 Sandaracinobacter sp.
TCGCCGGCGGGCCCCTCCCTTTCCCGCGATACGGGAGAGGGGTTTTGAGCCTGCCCCTCGCCGGCACGCGGGTCCTCAGCCTGGAGCAGTACGGCGCCGGGCCTTATGGCACGATGTTCCTCGCCCAGCTCGGGGCCGAGGTGATCAAGCTGGAGCCGCCCCGGGGTGGGGATTCCAGCAGGGCGACCGGGCCCTTCTTCCTCGGCGCCGACGACAGCCTGTTCTACCAGAGCTTCAATCTCAACAAGCGCAGCCTGACGCTCGATTTGAAGGCGCCCGAGGGGCAGGCGATCCTGCACAAGCTGGTTGCCACCGCCGATGCCGTCACCAACAATGCCCGGGGGGACCAGCCGGCCAAGCTGGGGCTCGACTACGCCGCATTGGGCAGGACGAAGGCGGATATCGTTTGCGTCCATGCCAGCGCCTATGGGCGCGGAAATGCACGCGAAAGCTGGCCCGGCTACGATTATCTCATGCAGGCCGAAGCCGGGTTCCTGGCCGTGACCGGAGAGCCCGATGCGCCCCCCACCCGCTTCGGCCTCTCCATGGTCGATTTCATGACCGGGCAGATGCTGGCCACGGCCACGCTCGCCGGAATCATCGGCGCCCGCGCCACCGGCCAGGGCCGCGACTATGATGTCTCGCTGCTGGAGGCCGCGCTGCACCAGACCAGCTACCCGGCCTTCTGGTACCTGAACGCCGGCCATGTCATCGGCCGCGCGCCGCGCTCCGCCCACCCGTCTGTCACCCCCAGCCAATTGTTCCGCACCGCAGACGGCTGGGTCTTCATCATGGCCCAGCTGCCCAAATTCTGGGAGCGGCTGGCCGAAACCCTGGGCGCGCCCGAGCTGAAGACCGACCCGCGCTTCGCCACCATACCGGCACGGCTGGAGAACCGAGAGGCGCTCACCGCAATCCTCGATACCATCTTCATGGCCGAATCCACCGCCCATTGGGTGGAGCGCCTCGGCGGCATCTGCCCGGTCGCGCCGGTCCACGATCTCGCCCAGGCGCTCGACAACCCCTTCATCCGCGCACGCGGCATGGTCGAGACCATCCCCCACCCGCAAGGCGCGCTCGATGTGCTCGCCAACCCGATCCTGATTGATGGCGAGCGCCTGCCCAACGCCCACGCTCCGCTGCTCGGTGCCGATACCGTCGCCCTGCTGGCCGAAATCGGCTACAGCGCGGCCGACACCGACGAGCTCAAGGCCGCCGGCGTCGTCTGATGGGCAAGCTGCCCCCCGGAAAGTTGAGCGGCCTGAAGGTCGTCGACCTCACCCAGTTCCTGCCGGGGCCGATGCTGAGCCTGATGCTGGCCGACCAGGGTGCCGAGGTGGTGAAGATCGAGCCCCCCGGCGGGGATCCGGCGCGGCAGATGGAGCCGTTCGAAGCCGGCCAGTCCTTCTGGTTCCGCAACCTCAATCGTGGAAAGACCTGCGAAACCCTTGATCTGAAGTCCGATGCCGGAAAGGCGCGGCTGTGGGCTTTGACCGATCGGGCGGACGTGTTCCTGGAAGGATTTCGACCCGGGGTCATCGGCCGGCTCGGCTTCGGCTACCGGCGGGTCGCTGCGCGCAACCCGGGGATCGTCTATGCCTCCATTTCGGCCTTTGGGCAGAGCGGTTCGATGGCTGACCATCCCGCCCACGACCTCGGCGCCTGGGCGCTGTCGGGCTTCCTCTCGTTAAACGATGCCCCAGACGGTACCCCGGTCGTCCCGGGCGTTCCCGCGTCGGACATGGCTGCGGGGCTGACCGGCTGTGCCGCCGTGATGATGGCGCTGTTCGCTCGCGCGACGACGGGGCGCGGCGACTATATCGACGTATCCATGGTCGACAGCCTGCTGCCCTGGAGTGCGCATGTCGCCGGAAACGCTGCAATACACGGCACCCCGATCCGCTCGGCCGACCAGCGCTCGCTCGGCGGCTCGGCCTTCTACCAGGTTTATCGAACGGCCGACGCCCGGCACATCGTGCTGTGCGGCCGCGAGCTGAAGTTTGCCCGGGCCCTGCTGACGGCGCTGGACCGCCTCGACCTGCTACCGCTCGCCGAAGCCCCTGCCGGCCGACAGGCCGAGCTGATCGCCTTCCTGCGCGGCACGTTCGAAGGGCGCAGCCGCGACGAATGGACCGACTGGTTCCGTGCCAAGGATGTCGCCTTCGCGCCGGTGCTGGATTTCGCCGAAGCGCTGCGCCAGCCGCTGATAGCCGAGCGCGGGCTGCTGGTGGAAATCGATGGCGCCCATCAGTTTGCCCCGGCGATCCGCTTCGGCGGAGTCAGCTGAGGCCGAGCCGGGCAGCGACCAGCTTTGCCAAATCGTCCATTGCAGCCGCCACCGGTCCGCTGGCAAGCGGGGTGCCGGCGTCGGACGCGGCCACCACTGCGGGGTCCAGCGGCAGCTCGGCGACTTGCGGGGCCCCGAGCCCGGGCTCGGTCGCCGCGATGCCGAACGGGTGCAGCAGCTCCCCGCCGGGGCTGAGGAAGCCGGCCATGTTCATCACCACGCCCAAAACAGGCACCTGAAGCTGCTCAAAAAAGGCGACGGCGCGGCGTGCGTCGGCGCGGGCCAGAGCCTGGGGCGTGGTGACGACCAGCGCGCCGGAGGGCTTCAGTTTTTGCGCCAGCGCCAGGTGGATGTCGCCCGTGCCCGGCGGCAGATCCACGACCAGGACATCGAGCGAGCCCCAATCGCCGGAAATCGCCATCTGCACCACCGCCCCGGCGATCATCGGGCCGCGCCAGGCGACGGCCTTGTCCGGGTCTGCCATCACGCCCATGCCCAGCATCTTCAGACCATGGGCCTCGATCGGCACCAGGCGCTTGTCCGGCGTCGCCCGGGCCCGTTCCCGGATGCCGAGCAGCATCTGCACCGAAGGACCCTGGATGTCGGCGTCCAGGATGCCGACGGCGAGCCCGCGCCGGGCCAGTGCCAGCGCGAGATTGACCGCGATGGTGGACTTGCCGACCCCGCCCTTCCCCGCGCCGACCCCGATGATGTGGCGGACGCCCGGAATGGGCCCCTCTGCCGAGCTCGCGTCACTGGCGGGTTCGCCGCGCTCGGCAGTCTGGATGATGCGCACCGCGGTGATGCCTTCCTGCCGCCGCAGTCGTGCCGCGATGTCGGCCTCCAGGGCTTGCGCCTCGGCCCGGGTAAGATCGTCCACCGCGAGCACGAGCCCGACGCTGCCGTCGTCCCGGCCGACCAGTCCCGATACCCGGCCGGACAGCAGCGAGCCTTCCCGCTTCGGGTCGGGCCAGGCCTCCAGCAGCCCTTGCGCATTGTTCCGTGCGACATCCCGGACAGCCATGGGGCCCCCTCGCTTTCTTGTGGGCACGCCCCTATATCCTGCGCGACAGAGCTGCAATGTGACACAGCATCGGCACGGAAAGGCCTACATGCCCTGGCAGAACAATGAGGACGGCGACGGAACCGGGGGCGACAACGGGGGAGAGAAGCGCAACCCTTGGAGTCAGTCTGGGGGGAATCCGTCTGGACAGCAGGGCAAGCGGGGGAACGAAGGCAAAGGCGACGCGCCGAAGGCTGCCGGGCCGCGCAATCCCTGGGGTGATGCGCCGCGACCCCGCGGGCCGAACGGTGACGACCGGCCGAAGAGCAGCGGTGCGCCCGATTTCGATGAGTTCATCCGCCGCAGCCAGGAAAAGCTGCGCGGGCTGGGCGGTGGCCAGGGGCCTGGCGGCGGTGGCGGTGGCGGGCGCGGGCGCCCGAACATTCCTTGGGGGCTGATCGCTGGCGGGCTGGTGGTCATTTTGCTGGCGACCACCTCGGCCTATCAGGTCGGCGCCGGCGAGCGCGCGGTGGTAACCCGCTTCGGCCAGTTCAACGTGACCAACGGCCCGGGCTTTCACCTGAAGCTTCCCGCGCCGATCGACCAGGTCACGAAAATCCAGTTCGAGGATATCCGGACCGACCTGATCGGCACCGCCGACGGTGACGCCGAAAATCTGATGATCACCGGCGACGGGAACGTCATCAACATCGCCTATGCGGTGCGCTGGCGCATCCGGAACGCGGAAGACTTCCTGTTTCAGGTCGCCGACCCGTCGGCGACGGTGCGCGATGCCACCGAGTCGGCGATGCGCGAAGTGGTCGGTCGCTCCACGCTGAACAATGCCATCGGGCCCGAGCGGGCCTCGATCGCAGAGCAGGTCCGCGAGCGGGTGCAGGAAATCCTGGACAGCTATGGAGCCGGCGTGCTGATCCAGGGCGTCGACATCAACAAGGCCGATCCGCCGGGCGCCGTGGACGAGGCGTTCAAGGACGTGTCGGCGGCTCAGCAGGATGCGCAGCAGTTCCTGAACCAGGCCCGGGCCTATGCCCAGCAGATTTCGGCGCAGGCGGCCGGCGCGACTGCCTCGTTCGACAAGGTGTTCGAACAGTATCGCCTGGCACCCGAAGTCACGCGCAAGCGGATGTATCTTGAAACGATGGAGAGCGTGTTGGGCAAGGTCGACAAGACCGTGATCGAGGCGCCGGGCGTGCAGGCCTATCTGCCGCTTCCGGAACTGCGCCGCACGCCGGCACCTGCCCCAGAGGCGGGAGCGGCCCGATGACGCAGCGCAACCTGATCTTCGGCGGCGCCGTGCTGGCGCTCCTGCTGTTGCTGCTGGCAGTGTCCGTGGTGCGCGTACCCGAGGATAGGCAGGCTATCATCCTGCAACTGGGGCGGCCGGTCGCCACCGTGAACACCTGGCAGCCGAAGCAGGCCTTTGGTGAAACCGGGGCCGGCCTGGTGCTGAAAACCCCGTTCGTGCAGAATACGGTGTTCATCGACAAGCGTATCATGTCGCTGGATATTCCGCCGCAGACAGTGCTGTCGACGGACCAGCTCCGCCTGGTGGTGGATGCCTTTGCCCGCTTCCGCATCGTAAACCCGGTTCGCATGTACGAGACCGTGCGGACCGAGGAACGGCTGGCGGAGGAACTCTCGCGGATCCTGTCGTCGCGCATCCGGAACGAGCTCGGCGCGCAAAGGTTCGACCTGCTGCTCTCCCCCGAGCGTGGCCGATCGATGGACAATATCCAGGATGCCGTGAACCGGTCGGCGCTGGCCTATGGCGCGGAGATCATCGACGTCAGGATCAAGCGGGCCGACCTGCCGCCCGGCACCCCGCTGGAAGCCGCGTTCGAGCGGATGCGCACCGCGCGGCAGCAGGAGGCGCTGACGATCCGCGCCAATGGCGCCAAGGAAGCACAGATCATCCGGGCCGAGGCCGATGCGCAGGCCGCACGGGTGTATGCGGAAAGCTTCGGCAAGGACCCTGAGTTCTACAGCTTCTATCGCGCCATGGAGGCGTATCGGAAGACGTTCAACCAGGGCAACAGCTCGGTCGTGTTGAGCCCCTCCAACGAATTCCTGAGGGAGTTCCAGGGAAGGCGCGGCGGCTGATCCGGTTCGCTGGCTCCACTCGTCGGCAATAGGGAACCGTTCAGCGGGCATTAAATTGCGGGCCCCGAAAGCCGCGCGAGAGAGATTTAGTGGAGAGTATGTGGTGCCCGACGCCAATTCGACGAAAAGCCGTTTCCTGACCGCAGGCCTGTCGGCCGGAGTGGCCGCGCTGGTGGCGGGAACCATTCCCGTGCTGGCACAATCGGCACCGCAGCGGGCACCGGTGCAGGCGGCGCCGATGTCGGCCGCGGTCCAGCCGCCGGTCCAGGCGGCTCCCCTGCCCGCCATGCCCCCGTCCGGGGCGCCGGCGAGCTTTGCCGACCTTACGGCCCGGCTGCAGCCCGCAGTCGTGAATATCTCGACGACGCAGCGCGTGCAGGTGGGGGGCGGCGGCCTGCCGCGCTTCGGGCCGGGAACCAACCTGGAAGACCTGTTCCGCCGCTTTCAGGAGCAGCAGAGCGAGACCGGCGAGCCCGTCACCCGCGAGGCGACCTCGCTCGGCTCCGGCTTCATCATTTCGCCCGATGGCTATATCGTCACCAACAACCATGTGATTTCGGGTCGCGACGGCCAGAAGCTGGTGGATACGATCACCGTAACGCTCGCCGACCGGCGCGAATATGTCGCGCGGGTGGTCGGGCGCGACCCGCTTTCCGACCTCGCCGTGCTGAAGGTGAATGGCCAGAACCTGCCCTATGTGCAGTTCGGCAACTCGCAGGGCACTCGCGTGGGCGACTGGGCGATCGCGATCGGCAACCCGTTCGGGCTGGGCGGCACCGTGACGGCGGGTATCGTCTCGGCGCTGCATCGTGGCATCCAGGGTGGTGGCGCTTATGACCGGTATATCCAGACCGATGCTTCCATCAACCAGGGCAATTCGGGCGGTCCGCTGTTCGATTTGAACGGCAATGTCATCGGAGTGAACACGGCGATCTTCTCGCCCACGGGAGGCAATGTGGGCGTCGGCTTTGCGATCCCGGCCGAACTGGTGAAGCCCGTCGTCGACCAGCTTCGCGGCACCGGCAAGGTGCGCCGCGGTTATCTGGGCGTACAGATCCAGAACATGACTCCTGCAATTGCGGCCTCGCTGGGCCTGCCGAAGGACCGCGGCGAGATCGTCGCTGCGATTGAACCGGCCGGGCCAGCGCGGGCCGCCGGGCTGCAGCAGGGCGATGTGGTGATGAAGGTGAACGGGCAGGAAGTGTCGCCGGACAACAGCCTGTCCTACATCGTGGCCAACACCCCCATCGGTACCCGGGTGCCGATCGAAGTGATGCGGGGCGGCAAGCCCATGGTTCTGACCGCCACCATCGGGGAGCGCCCGACCGAGGCATCGCTTCTGGGCCAGCCCGAGCGCGAGGAAAGCGCCCAGCCGGGCGAGAAGGACCAGCCCGGCGCCGAAGCCGCGCGCAAGTCGCTTGGGCTGACGCTGCAGGCGATCACGCCTGAAATCCGCCAGCAGCTGCGGCTTGCCGAAGGCGTGAACGGGGTCGTCGTGGCCCGGGTGAACCCCTCTTCCAGTGCTGCCGAAGAAGGATTGCAGCGCGGCGATATCGTCGTGTCGGTGAACCAGCGGGCCGTCACCTCGCCGCAGCAGGCCGCAGACATTGTCGCCGAGGCGCGCAAGGCCGGTCGCGATACCGTGCTGCTGTTCGTGCAGCGCGGCACGACGCCCGGCCGGTTCGTGGGCGTTAAGATCCAATAAAGACGTGAGTTCCGGCGTTTGAGGCGTTACCGTTCCCCTGACTCAATCGGGGGAGCGGGCGCCATGGGCGACGACAGCACGACAGTTTTCATCGGCGCCCAATCCGGCGGCGCCAGCCCGCAGGCCATGGTGCTGAAGCGGGCCAACCGCCATGGGCTGATCGCAGGCGCGACCGGCACCGGCAAGACCGTGACATTGCAGATCCTCGCCGAGGGGCTCAGTCGTGCCGGGGTGCCGGTATTCATGGCCGATGTGAAGGGTGACCTTTCGGGCATGGCGATGCCAGGATCGGCGATGCACAAGGCACATGAGAATCTGGTGAAGCGCCAGACCGACCTGGGCCTCGGCAGCCTCGCCTATGCCGATAATCCGGTGGTGTTCTGGGACCTGTTCGGGGAGCAGGGCCATCCGGTGCGGACCACGGTTTCCGAAATGGGCCCGCTGCTGCTGGCGCGGCTGCTGGGCCTGAACGAAACGCAGGAGGGCGTGCTGGCGATCGCCTTCAAGGTTGCCGATGACCAGGGGATGCTGCTGCTGGATCTGAAGGACCTGAAGCAGATGCTGGTCTATTGCGCGGAGCATGCGCAGGAGCTGGCGACCAGCTACGGCAATGTGACCACGCAATCCGTCGGCGCGATCCAGCGCCAGCTGCTGAGCCTGGAATCGCAAGGCGGGACATTCTTCTTCGGGGAGCCGGCGCTTGCCATCACCGACCTGATCCAGGTGGGCGAGGACGGGCGCGGCCAGGTGAACATCCTGGCCGCCGACAAGC
Organism: Sandaracinobacter sp.; assembly: GCA_031425455.1. Lineage (GTDB taxonomy): Bacteria > Pseudomonadota > Alphaproteobacteria > Sphingomonadales > Sphingomonadaceae > Sandaracinobacteroides. The sequence continues at coordinate 7,889 of JANPJJ010000036.1, forward strand.
TGATGGCGAGCCCGAAACTCTATGCGACCTTCCTGCTGTGGATGCTGTCGGAGCTGTTCGAGGAGCTGCCCGAGGTGGGCGACCCGGACAAACCTAAGCTCGTGTTCTTCTTCGACGAGGCGCATCTGCTGTTCGACGAGGCGCCCAAGGCGCTGATCGACAAGGTGGAGCAGGTGGTGCGGCTGATCCGGTCGAAGGGGGTGGGCGTGTATTTCATCACCCAGAATCCCATCGATGTGCCGGACGACATCGCCGGCCAGCTGGGCAACCGGGTGCAGCACGCGCTGCGCGCTTTCACGCCGCGGGATCAGAAGGCCGTAAAGGCGGCGGCGACCACCTTCCGGCCGAACCCCAAGGTGAATGTGGAGCGCGACATTCTGGAGCTGAGGACCGGCGAGGCGCTGGTCTCGTTTTTGATGGCGGATGGGGCACCCTCCCCCGTGGAGCGGGTGCTGATCCGTCCGCCGATGTCGCGCATGGGGCCGCTGGAGCCCGGAGAGCGCAAGGTGATCGTTTCGTCGTCTCCGGTGGCCGGGAAGTATGAGGCCGTTGTGGACCGGGAATCAGCGTTCGAGCTGTTGTCGGTAAAGGCCAATGCGGCCGCCGAAGCGAAGGCGGGCGAGAAGGCGGAGGCGGAGGCGCGCAAGGCTGCGCTGCAACAGGCGAAGGACGAGGCGGCGGCGGCACGGGCCTACAAGGCATCCCCCATGGGCCGTATGGAGAAGGTGGCGGTGACGACGGCTGCGGCGATGGCAACACAAGTGGGCCGCAGCCTGGTGCGCGGACTGCTGGGGAGTTTGTTCAAGCGGTAGGCCCCACCCCCGGCCTCTCCCCTGCGGGGAGAAAGAATTACTGGTCAGCCCGGCACCGTTACCTTGGCGATGTCCGGGTTGCGGGTTGCCACGGGCGCATCGAGCATTTCGCGCAGGAAACCGCCTTTATCGACTGCGGCAGTGCCGCTGGGCCCGGGGGCGTCATCGGCGGTGTTGCGAACCGTCGGGTCGGTGCGGAGCGCCTTGGCGTCGCTCAGCAGCTTGTTTTCAATTTCGGAGCGGGGCGGTAGCTGGACGCCGGGACCGAACAGCGTTTCGAGCGCCTGTTGCTGGCTGTCGGCGCCGATCGGCCGCGGCGCGCCCGGGCGCGGCGGCGTGAGCGCATAATCGGGCGGGATGACCAGCGGAGCCTGGCGGCCGACGGCGAATTCGTCGGGGCGCTTGCGATCGGCGATGTCGCCGCCGCCGCAGGCCGTAAGCAGAACGGCCGAAGCGCCGAGAAGGAGGAGTTCACGCATGTGGCAATCTTTCACCCGGGGCATCTGAACGGCCGATGAGCGCGCGCACCAGGAGGATGACGACCCCCAGGCTGATCGCGGCGTCGGCCACGTTGAATACATAGAAGGACCATTGGCCAACATGCAAATGCACGAAATCGACCACATAGCCGAAGCGGATCCGATCAACGATGTTGCCGAGTGCGCCGCCGAGCACCAGACCGAGCGCCAGCGCCTCCGGCCATAGTTGCTCGCGGCGGATCCAGACGGCGACCACGACGGCGATGAGACCGGTGACACCGACCAGGGCCCAGCGTTCGGTGTCGCTGCCGGCTGTCAGCATGCCCATGGAAACGCCGCGGTTTTCCACCCAGGTCAGCGAGAAGAAGGAGAGCACGGGGACGGTTATGCGATCTTCCAGACCGACGACGGAGATGATCCACCATTTGCTGAGTTGGTCCAGCACGAATACGGCGAGCGCGAGGAGATAGGCGGCGAGCTTCATGCGGCGGCTCGCACGGCACCGACGGCGCCGTCGCAGCGGGTGCAGAGCTGGGTCTCGGGCGCGACATCCGGCAGGTAACGCCAGCAGCGGGCGCAACGGCCGTCGTGGGAGATGGTTGTGCGCACGAGCGGTTCGGCCCCCTGCCCCGTTGCGGCTCGAACGGCGGAGACGATGCAGAGTTCGGCGAAATCGACCGACTGCACCAGTGCGACATCGGCCGCGATCGGCAGCTCCAGATGGAGGACCACTTCGCTGCTGGAGCCGACTTGCTTGTCGCGGCGCATCGGCTCGATCGCCTGGGTGGCGAGCGCGCGGAGTTCACGCAGACGCTCGAACTTCGCCTCCAGCGCTTCGTCGCGCCAATCGACAGCGATCGGCAGGTAGGTGGCGTGGTGTACTGAGCCGCTCCCGGGGTGGCGGATTTCCCACGCTTCTTCGGCGGTGAAGACCAGCACCGGGGCGAGCCAGGCGGCGAGCGCGTCGAACAGGTGGCTCAGCACCGTGCGATAGGCGCGGCGCTTCGGGCTGTCGGGAGTGTCGCAATAGAGGCTGTCCTTGCGGACGTCGAAGAAGAAGGCCGAGAGATCGAGGTTCACGAAAGCCGTGAGTGCGGCCATCATTTTGGCGTAGCTATGGGTTTCCAGATGGCCGCGGATTTCGGCGTCGAGCCCGGCGAGACGCGAGAGGATGTAGCGTTCCAGCTCGGGCATGTCGGCGTGGGGGACCGCTTCGGCCGGCGTGAAGCCGTTCAGCGCGCCCAGCAGGTAGCGCAGCGTGTTGCGGAGCTTGCGATAGGCATCGACCGTGGTCTGCAGGGCGAGTTTGCCGAAGCGCTGGTCTTCCGATGTGTCGGTGCTGGCGACCCACAATCTTAGGACGTCGACTCCGGATTCGCGGAT
>JANPJJ010000037.1:0-31172 GCA_031425455.1 Sandaracinobacter sp.
CCCCCAGCCTGCCGTCCTGTTCCTCCAGCGCGAAATCGGCCGACGACGCATTGATACAGGGGGCCAGCAACGGCACATCGAGCTTGCGCATGTCGTCGACGAACACGCTGAGCTTGTCGGTCAGGTGGATGTCGTATGCCATGGAGGCTGCGAAGAAGGCGGCCGGGTGGTGCGTCTTCAGCCAGCCGGTCTGCCAGGCGACCAGCGCGTAGGCGGCCGCGTGCGACTTGTTGAAGCCGTAGCCGGCGAACTTGTCGACCAGGTTGAAGATGAACTCCGCCCGGCCCGGCTCCACGCCGTTCGCGACCGCTCCCTCGATGAAGCGGGCGCGCTGCGCGTCCATTTCAGCCTTGATCTTCTTGCCCATGGCGCGGCGCAGCAGGTCTGCTTCTCCCAGCGAATAGCCTGCCAGCACCTGCGCGATCTGCATCACCTGTTCCTGGTAGATGATGACGCCGTAGGTCGGCTTCAGGATCGGCTCCAGCATCGGGTGGAGATAATCCGGCTTCTCGCGCTCCCACTTGCGGGCCGCGAAGCTCGGGATATTGTCCATCGGCCCCGGGCGATAGAGGGCGCCGAGCGCGATGATATCCTCGAACACGGTGGGTCGGACCAGCGCCAGGGCGCGGCGCATGCCTTCGGATTCGAACTGGAACACGCCGACCGTGTCGCCCCTGGTCATCAGCTGGAACACGGCGGGATCGTCCCAGGCGAGATGATCGAGATCGATGAGGACCTTGCGCTCGCCCAGCAGCTCAGTGGCGCGTGCCAGAACCGACAGAGTCTTCAGGCCGAGGAAGTCGAACTTCACCAGGCCCGCCTCCTCGGCCCATTTCAAGTCGAACTGGCTGACAGGAAAGTCCGATCGCGGGTCGCGGTAGAGTGGCACCAGTTCACGCAGAGGCCGGTCGCCGATGACCACCCCCGCGGCGTGGGTGGAGGCGTGGCGCGGCCGGTTTTCCAGCTGCAGGCCCACCTTGATCAGCTGGGCGACCTTGGGGTCGGCTGCCATCTCCGCTTTCAGCTCGGGAACGCCGTTCAGCGTTCGCTGCAGATCCCAGGGGTCGGCCGGGTTGGCCGGGATCAGGTTCGACAGCCGGTTCACCTGGCCATAGGGCAGCTGCATGACGCGCCCCACGTCCTTCACGACGGCGCGCGCCTTCAGCGTCCCAAAGGTGATGATCTGTGCGACCTGCTCGCGGCCGTATTTCGCCTGCACATAGCGGATCACTTCCTCGCGGCGGGTTTCGCAGAAGTCGATATCGAAGTCGGGCATCGACTTGCGTTCCGGGTTCAGGAAGCGCTCGAACAGCAGGCCCAGCGCGAGCGGATCGAGATCGGTAATGCTGAGCGCCCAGGCGACCGCCGAGCCGGCGCCCGAGCCGCGCCCCGGACCGACGGGAATGCCTTTCCCCTTGGCCCACTGGATGAAGTCTGCAACGATCAGGAAATAGCCGGCGAACCCCATGTCGCCGATGATCTTCAGTTCGAAGGCGAGGCGCTCGCGATAGGGTTCGGGGTCCGCCGCGATCGCCGCCAGCCGCTTTTCGAGGCCGGCCTCGGCCAGCTCCTGCAACGTCACCTTCTCCGCCTCGGCATCCGGCACCAGCTTGGGCAGTACCGGCTCGCGCTTTTTCAGCGCGAAGGCCGAGCGGCGGGCGATGTGGGTCGTCATCGCCAGCGCCTCGGGCAGGTCGGCGAACCGCTCCGCCATTTCGGCTGCGGTCGCCAGATAGTGGCGCGGATTGGATTTCGAGCGATCGGCCGTTTCCAGATAGGCGCCCTCGGCGATGCAGAGCATCACGTCATGCGCGGCATGGCCGTCGGGTTCCAGGAAGCGCGCCGGGTTGGTGGCGACGATGGGCACGCCCATGTCATGCGCCAGCGCCAGCAGCCCGGCCTCGCTCGCCTGCTCCACCCGGTCGCCGGTGCGGGCGATTTCGATGAACAGCCGGTCGCCGAACAGATCGTGCAGGCGCCGGGCAAGCTGGCCGGCCTCGTCGGCCTGGCCGTCTGCCAGGAGCTTTGCGAGCGCGCCGTCGGCACCGGCGGTCAGCGCCAGCAGGCCTTCGGTGCGACCGGTGAGGCCGTCCAGCTCGAACTCGCCTTCCATATGCGCCGCCGACACCAGCGCGAGCAGATTCTGCCACCCGGTCTCGTTCTGAGCCAGCAGCACCAGATGATCCACCGGCGGGCGGCTGCCGGGCCGAAGCGCGCCGGGCGGCATCGTTCGCACCATCGGCAACATGGTTCCCAGGATCGGCTGCACGCCGACATCGAGGCAGGCTTTGGAAAAGGCCATCGCGGCGAACAGGTTGCCCCGGTCGGCCAGGGCCACGGCGGGAAAGCCTCGCTTCGCGCACTCCTTCGCCAGCGCCTTCACCTCGATGGTGGATTCCAGCATCGAGAAGCAGGACTGGGCCCGAAGCGGGACGAAGGGCGTGGGCGGCATCACGATTGCACCGTGGACGGCGGGTGCGGGCGGCTCAAGCCGGCCTGGAAACAAAGATGGGGACAGTTTTGAACGTGGTGCGCCCTACCCGGCAATGGAGCGTGGATCCAGCAACAGGTCCGTGTGGCGGAAATCGTTCCCCTTGCACAGCTGCGGCAGTCCGAGCATCCGGGCGTGGGCATAGACCATGGCATCGCCGAAGTTCAGATTGGCGGGATGGCCGGCACCTCGGCCCAAAGTGCGCAGCGCATCGCCGGCCAGATCGGCCATTGCCGGCGTAAAGCTGTCGACCCGGGCGAGGGGACCCGCCAGAATGTCCTCGAGCCAATGCGAACGGCGAGACTTCAGGTTGCGGGCGCACCAGGCCCTTACCTCGATGTACCTGGGCACATGAAATAGGCCTTCCTCGCAACGATCAGGCCTGGATCAGCAGCTCCACCAGCGCTTTCACCTTGGCGCTTTTCCACTGCGGCGCCGGGGCGCACAGCCAATAGGCTTCGTCGGTCGGCACGCGCTCGCCGCGCTCCTCGACAGCACCGGACGCCAGCGCGTCGGCTGCGAGTGTCAGCGGCACGCGGGCCTTCCCCAGCCCGGCGATCGCCCAGTCCAGCGCCTGGCCCGCATCGGGCAGCGCGACGGCGGGGCCCTCCATCGTGCGCCAGCCGAGCCCCCTTGTGGGGGCGCCCGGCGCTGCGACCGTCACCAGCTGCTCGTCGGCCAGCTTGCGGCCGAACACCCCTTCGGCGTCGGGGGCCGGTCCATAGCTAAGCGCCAGGTCCAGATTGGCCTGCGCGAAGTCCACCGGGCCCTCCAGCGCCAGCACCTGCACCGAGGCTTCCGGGTTCTGCTCCAGCCACCCGGTCAGGCGCGGCAGGAGCCAGTGCCGGATCGCGCCTCGCGCACAGCCCAGCGACAGCCGGGTGGCGCCCTGCCCTTCCTGCAAGGCGGCCACCGTCTGCTCGAATGCCGAAAAGCCCGAGCGCAGGTGCGGGATCGCGCGCGCGGCTTCGGCCGTCAGCTCCAGCCCCTTGGCGGTGCGGCGGAACAGGATCACGCCGAGCGTTTCTTCCAGCGCGCGGATCTGCTGGCCGACCGCGGCCGGCGTCACGGCAAGCTCGTCGGCGGCCTTGGTAAAGCTCAGTGTGCGAGCGGCAGCGTCCAGCACGCGCAGCGCGTTCAGCGGAATCAGCGAGCGCCGCACGATCAGTTCGCCGCGCCGCGCATGCCGGGCGAGACCAAGTCGAAGCTGGGGATTTCCACCTCGAAGCGGCGCCCCCCCGAATCCACCATGCCGAAACGGCCGCGCATCGTTCCCATCGGCGTGGCCAGCGGGCACCCCGACACATAGTCATAGGCCTCTCCGGGCGCGATCACCGGTTGTTCGCCCACCACGCCTTCCCCCATCACGTCGCGGCGGATGCCGCGCCCGTCGGTGATGATCCAGTGCCGGTCGATCAGCTGCACGGCGACACCGCCGCCATTCTCGATTCGAATATAGTAATGCCACAGCCAGTGGCCCCCAGCCGGGTCGCTGTCGTCGGCGATGAAGCTGGGCGACACCCGGACCGTCACGCCCTCGGTGGTCGCCACCGCGCTGAACAGGCCCCGGAGGCTCATGAGCCGACCCTTGAAAGACGGAGGCTAATTAGCCGACCCTTGAAAGACGGAGGCTCATGAGCCGACCCTTGATAGACTGCGGCTCAAAGCCCGGCGGCCTTCAGGGCCCGGTCCAGGTCGTCGATCAGGTCGGCCGGATCCTCCAGCCCGACGGACAGCCGAAGCATCCCCTCTCCGATCCCCATCTCGTCTCGCACCGCCTCGGGCACGCTCGCGTGGGTGGTGGAGGCAGGGTGCGTCATCAGGCTGCGCGAGTCGCCGACATTGTTGGAGATGTCGATAAGGGCCAGCGCATCCAGCAGGGCATGCGCCTGCGGGCGGCCGCCGTCCACATGCATCGCCAGGATGGTTCCGCCTGCCGACATCTGCGCCATCGCCAGGGCGTGCTGCGGGTGGGAGGCGAGCCCAGGATAGAGCAGTCGGGGCACGCGCCCCTCCAGGAACTGGGCCACGGCCAACGCATTCTCGCAGGCGCGGCGGACGCGCAGATCCAGCGTCTCCAGGCTTTTCAGCACCACCCAGGCGTTGAACGGCGACAGGATCGGCCCGGTGTGGCGCGTGAAGGCGAGATAGGTCTCCTCCATCCATTTCGCCGGCCCCAGCACCGCCCCCGCCAGCACCCGGCCCTGCCCGTCCAACAGCTTGGTGGCGGAATAGGCGACGATATCGGCGCCCAGTTCCATCGGGCGCTGGACCACGGGCGAAGCGAACGCATTGTCGACGATGACGAGCGCGCCGGCTTCATGCGCGATGTCGGCCACGGCGCGGATATCGACGATGTCGAGCGTGGGGTTGGCGGGCGTCTCCAGGAAGACGGCCCTGGTATTGGGCTTGAGCGCCCGGCGGAACGCCTGGGCGTCGCGCCCGTCCACCGTCGTCGTCTCGATCCCGAAGCGCGGCAGGATCGTATCGACCAGCACCCGGCAGCTGCCGAAAAGAGCGCGGCCGGCGACCAGATGATCGCCCGCCGACAGCGTGCTCATCAGGGCCGCCGTCATCGCCGCCATGCCGGTGGCCGACGCCCGGCAGGCTTCGGCCCCTTCCAGCAGCGCCAGCCGTTCCTCCAGCATCTCGACCGTCGGGTTCTGCAGGCGCGAATAGGTCATGCCCTTCGCTTCGCCGCGGAAGCGGGCGGCAGCTTCCCCGGCGCTATCATAGGCATAGCCGGAGGTGAGGAAGATCGCCTCCGACGTTTCTCCGTAATCACTTCGCGCCGTGCCGCCGCGCACGGCGATCGTGGCCGGGCGCCAGCTGGCGGTAATGCTGCGGTCCTGGCCGGCTTTTCGTTTCATCGCGCCCTCTTAGGCGAGCGGCGCGTTTCGGCAAACCCCGCCCTGCCGGCGCTGCCAGAAAACGCCACCCTGCCGGCGCTGCCGGAAAACGCCACACTGCCGGCACACGCGCCCCTGTGGACTGGCGAATCACTTTAGGTTAATGATCGACAAACCTTTCAGGGGACTTCACTTTGCGCATCTGGTTCTCGATCCTCGGCGCCGGCGTCCTGCTGGCAGCGGCGGGCATGGTGGTGTCGGCAACCCGTGCGGCGCCGGCCGTTGCTGCGGCACAGCCCGCCAGCGCGCATGATTTCACGCTGAAGCGACTGGACGGCAAGCCGCTGCCGATGAGCGCCTACAAGGGCAAGGTCGTGCTGCTGGTGAACACCGCCAGCATGTGCGGCTTCACCCCGCAATATGAGGGCCTGCAGAAGCTGCAGACCGCCTATGCCGCCAAGGGGTTCACCGTGATCGGCGTACCGTCGGGGGATTTCGGCGGCCAGGAATATGACGATGCCGGCAAGATCAAGGCGTTCTGCGAGACGACGTTCGGAATCACCTTTCCGCTTGCCGAAAAGGCCAGCGTGAAAGGACCGAACGCCGCCCCCATTTATCGCTGGGCCAAGGCCGGGCTTGCCACCAACAACGAGCCGAAGTGGAATTTCCACAAATTCCTGATCGGCAAGGACGGGCGGCTGATCGTCGGTTTCCCCTCGAAGGTGACGCCCGACAGCGCGGAAGTAAAGGCTGCGATCGACGCGGCGCTGAAGGCGTGAAACCGGCGTTCGCCCTGGCGGGGGCGCTCGCGCTGCTGGCCGGCTGCGGCCAGAAAGCCGAGCCGGCGGCGGAAAAGACCGTCGCTGCCCCTGCCCCGCCGTCGCTGGCGAAGGCCAGCCAGTCGGTCGCGCTGACCTGCGATCGCGACCTGCCGATCACTGCCATCTACGGCACCGACCTGGAGGGCAAGGCCGATGTCGCCTTGATCGTGCAGGGCCAGAATTTCAATCTGGTGGAGGCGCCGTCGACCGGCAGCGCGCGCTACATCACGCCCAACGGTCTCGAACCCGGTATGGGGCTCGCCTGGGTGGTGACCGGTGAAGATGCGGTGCTGCAACAGGCGCCTTCCGACAGGATCGGCGATGCGGCTGCCGGGCAGACGATCAAGACCTGCAAGGTGAAGGGCGAGAACGAAGCGGGGGCCTGAAGGCATCTGGAATAGCTGTCATCCCAGCGCAGGCTGGGATCTCCCCCGGTCCCGCCGTCGACAAGGTGGGAGATGCGGGCGGTCAGCTTCGCTGACCTGCGGTTCCGCTGGCATGACGGGATCATCTTTGGTTGAAAGCGCTGACGCCCTCAGCTCCGCAGCGCTTCGATCGGGCTCAGTTTCGCCGCCCGCGTCGCCGGCCACCAGCCGAAGAACACGCCGATCGCGGCCGAGATCGCAAAGCTGACGATAACGGACATCGGCGTGATCAGCGTGTCGAACGGCAGGAACTTGCCGGCGATGATCGCCAGCCCCGTTCCGATCAACACCCCGGCAAGGCACCCCACCAGGCTGAGCATCAGCGCTTCCAGCAGGAACTGCAGCCGGATCGCGCTTCGCGCCGCGCCGATCGCCATACGGATGCCGATTTCCCGCGTGCGCTCGGTTACGCTCACCAGCATGATGTTCATGATCCCGATGCCTCCGACGATCAGGCTGATTCCGCCGATCGCGCCCAGCAAAAGCGAGATCGCGCCGGTCGTCTCGGCAAACGTGTCGCCGACTGCCGTGATGTTGGTGATCGAGAAATCATCCACCTGGGACGCCCCCAGCCGGTGCCGGCGCCGCAGCAGCTGTGCGATCGCCTCCTCGGTCGGGCCCATCACCTCCGGGGTCGCGACCGACACGCTGATCGTGCGCACCGACCGGCGGAACGCGCCGCCGCCCTGCACCAGCCGCTGCGCCGAGTTCAGCGGAAGCACCACCGTATCGTCGCGGTTCGACCCGCCGATGCCCTGGCCCCGGGTCGGCAGGATGCCGATCACGGTGAAGGTAACGCCCCGCACCCGGATCTGCTGTCCCAGCGGATCGTTGGCACCGAACAGCTCGTCAGCCACCGTGCGCCCGATTACGGCGACTCGCGCCGCCTGGCGGTTCTCCATGTCGGTGAACGGCCGGCCCTCGTCCGGGTACCAGTCCTGCACCTGGAACCAGCTCGGCGTGCTGGTCGCCACCTGGGTCAGCCAGTTGGTGGGGCCGGCCACCACCTGCGTGCCGAAGCCCGACTGCGGTGCCGCCGCCACCACGTCGGGCAGGCCGGCGATCGCTTCGGCATCGTCCAGCGTCAGCGTCGGTGCCGTCCCGGCGCCTTGTGCGAACCCGCCCCCGGTGCGCGCCGCGCCGCTGTTCACGATCAGCAGGTTTGAGCCCAGCGAGCTGATCTGCTTTTCGATATAGGTCTGCACCCCCGCCCCGATCGCGAGCATCAGGATAACGGCGGCGACACCGATGATCATGCCGAGCATGGTCAGCGAGGAGCGCAGCCGGTTGGCGATCAGCGCCGCCCAGGCTTCAGCGAGCATGGCGCCTAGCATGGGGTCGATGTCCCGCCACAAGACACTGTCACCCGAGCGAAGGCTGGGGTGACAGGTGGTGGTTGGGAGGGCGGAGTGTGATCACGCATGTTCATAATCGTGCCCGGCGCCGGCGAGCGCCTCGCGTGTAGGAGGCCCATCGTAGGTAACCAGCCCGTCCTGGATGCGCACCACGCGGTTGGTGGCCGCCGCAACCCCGGGATCGTGGGTGACGATCACGGCCGTTACACCCCGTTCGGCGTTCAATTGCCGGAACAGCGCCAGCACTTCGGCGCCGGTCCGGGTGTCGAGCGCGCCGGTGGGCTCGTCGGCGAGCAGCAGGCGCGGGTTGTTGGCGAGCGCGCGGGCGACGGCAACCCGCTGCTGCTGGCCGCCCGACAGCTGCGACGGGCGCGAGCCTTCCTTGCCGGCGAGGCCGACAAGGGCAAGCATCTGGTCGGCCCGGGCGTTGCGGTCCTTGGGTGCCACGCCCGAATAGACCAGCGGCAGCGCGACATTGGCGCGCGAGGTCAGGCGCGGCAGCAGGTTGAATTGCTGGAAGACGAAGCCGATCGCATCGTTCCTGAGTCTCGCCAGCGCCTTCTCATCATAGTCCGAGATGTCGGTGCCGTCGAAGCGATACTGGCCTTCGGTCGCGGTATCGAGGCAGCCGATGATGTTCATGAGGGTGGACTTGCCCGAGCCCGACGGGCCCATGATCGACAGGAACTCGCCCTGCTCCACCTTGAACGACACGCCGCTGAGTGCCCGGAAGGCGCCCGCTTCCGAGGCATAGTCCTTCACCACGCCGGCGAGATCGAGAACGGCGGCCATCGGCTCAGCCGCCCGGGGGCCGGCCCGGCCCTCCCTTGGCGGTCTCGGCCTCTGGGTCGTTCTCGCCCGTGATGACTTTTTCGCCGGCCTTCAGATCGCCGGCGAGGACGATCGAATTGTCGTTGTCGGCCGCCCCCAGCCGGATGCGGCGCGCCTGCGGCTTGCCGTCTGCGCCGAGCACGAAGATGGTGGTGCCATAGCCGGCGCCTACCTTCGCCTCCCCGGCCTTTCCCTCTCTTTGGGCCTTGCCGGCTGCGGTGGCGCGCTGGCGGGTCCAGTCCTTGGGCTTCCAGCTCATCGCTGCATTGGAAACGAGCAGCACATCGGCATGCTCCTTGACCAGGAAGCTCGCGTTCACCGTCATGCCGGGCAGCAGCGCGCCGGTCGGGTTCGGCACGTCCACCACGACCGTGAAGGTCACCACATTCTGCTGGGTGGTGGGGTTCAGCCGGATCTGGCTGACCGAGCCGGTGAAGCTGCGATCCTGATAGGCGTCCACCGTGAAGCTGACCTGCTGGCCCAATGCCACGCGGCTGATGTCAGATTCCGCGACCGAGGCCTCGATCTGCATCTGCGTGAGGTCGCGCGCGATGGTGAACAGCGTCGGCGTCTGGAACGAGGCGGCGACGGTCTGGCCGATATCCACCTGCCGGCTGATGATGACGCCGGACACCGGGGAGCGGATGATGGAGAAGCCGAGATTGGCCCGGTCCTGCGCGGCGGAAGCTTGCGCCGAGGCAACCTGCGCTGCCTGCGAGCGGGCCGAGGCGAGCGCGGTGTCGTAATCCTGCTGGCTGATGAAGTCCTGTCGGCGAAGCTCGGCGGCGCGGCGGACGTTCGACTGCGAAAGTGCTGCCTGCGCCTTTGCATTGGCCAGCGTGGCGGCCGATTGCGCGACCCGGGCGCGGAAGAGCTGGGGATCGAGCTCCAGCAGGACCTGGCCTTCGGTCACCCGGTCGTTGAAGTCGACATAAAGCTTCTGCACCGTACCCGACACCTGCGAACCAACATTCACCACGCGCACCGGGTTGATGGTGCCGTTGGCGGTGATCTCCTCGGTCAGCGTGCCACGCACGGCCTCGCCGGTGACATAGCGGGCGCTGTCGTCGTCGCTTCCAAACGCGAAGAACCAGATGGCCGCAGCGACGCCCGCGACCAGAAGGGCGATGCCGACGATGCGCCTGATGTTCATTCGACAGCCTCTCCGATGCGGCCAACGGCGCGCGCCAATTGCAGTTCCGCCGACCGAACCCCGAACTCCGCCGAGACCAGTTGCTGCCGCGCGGTAGCGAGGCCGGACTGGGCGTTCAGAAGCTCGGTGATGTCGGCCACGCCCGAGCGGTAGCGGCCCTGCGCCAGGCGGGCCGCCTCGTTGGAGCTGGCGAGCAGCCGGCGCGCCGTGTTGAGATTGGCGGCCTGCGTCGCCAGCGCCTGATAGCGGCCCCAGACTTCCTGCGCTGCCGACTGGCGCGCGCTCTCCAGCTGCGCTTCGGCCCGTTCGGTCTCGCTCGCAGCTTCACGCACGGCCCAGGTACGGCCGCCGCTGTCGAACAGCGGGATCGAAAGGGTGACGCCGGCGCTGCCGCTGAGCACATCCTGCCCAACGGTGCCGATGCTGGCGGCGGGGCCGGCCCCCAGGCTGACGCTGGGGCGCCGCGCGGCTTCGGCCGAACGCAGGTTGGCGCGCGCGATGTCCAGATTGGCGCTCTGCAGGCCGAGATCGGGGCGCAGCCGGTCAGCTTCGGCGAGCAGCTGGTCGGCAGACGCGCGCAGCAGGTCCGCGCTGCTGAGCGGGGCCGGCGGTGCAAGCTGCAGCAGGGTGGTGGGCGGCAGCGCGATGGCGGTAGCCAGCCGGCCCCGCGCGGTGAGGGCATTCCCTTCCGCCTGGCGCAGTTGCAGCAGCGCCTGCGCGACGGCGGCATCGGCTTGCAGCCGGTCCGACTTGATGCCGACCCCGGCGCGCTCGCGCGCGGCCGCGGCACGAAGCGAGATTTCGGCGAATTGCAGGTTGGCGCGAGCCGCGCTTTCGCTGGCGACCGATTCGACCAGCCCGTTGTAGGCAAGGCCGGTTTCCAGCACGATCGCCTGCGCCTGGTCGGCGAAGCTGGCGAGCGCGGCCGCACGGCCGGCGTCCGCCGCGGCATAGCGCGCCTCGCGGCCGCCGAAATCGAACAGCAGCCAGTTCAGCGACAGGCTCGCGGTGGCCGTGGCGGACGTGTCGGTAACGGCCGGAAAGCCGCCGCCCGAGCGCCGGGTGACCGCGACATCGGGGCCGATGCCGGCATCTAGGCGCGGCCCATAGCCGGCGCGGGCCTGCCCTTGCCGGGCGACGGCGCTGCGCACGGCGGCCCAAGCGGCGCGGGTCGCCGGTGATTGGCACAGCGCGATATCGACCAGCTCGGGAAGGCCCAGCGGCCGGGCCAGCGCGTCGGTCGAACCGGCGCAGCCGGGGGGCGCGAGCCGCGCGGCGCTGAAATCGGGATCGGCGCGCGCGGGCGGAACCGCGGCCGCAGCAGGACCCGCCATCAGGAGGAAAAGCAGGGGTGCTTGGCGGAACACGAAAAAAGGCACGCCTGCTCGGATCCTCCCACAACGGACTTCGACACTGCAACAGGGGCCTTACGCAGCCGTCCGGCGCAATCCCCCGCGCGGGAGGCCGAGTCAAGCACGGCATGCGCCGGACCCTGCGACCCGGCCTTTTGCAAGCTGGGGGATGCCGCGCTAGACAGGCGGCAACGAACAAGGGAGCGCGGGCGACATGCCGAATATCCTGCTGGTGGACGACGATCCGGGCATCCGCGACGTGGTGTCGGATTTCCTGGTCCGCCACGGCTATGACGTGACCACTGCCGAAGACGGGCACGCCATGGATCGCGCCATTGCCCGCACCGAGCGCCCGTTCGACCTGATGGTGCTGGACTTGATGATGCCGGGCGAGCACGGGCTGGAGATCGCGCGCCGGCTGGCGGGCCCCGGCGGCCCTGCGATCATCATGCTGTCGGCGATGGGCGAGGACAGCGACCGCATCGTCGGGCTGGAGGTGGGCGCCGACGATTATCTGGCGAAGCCCTGCAACCCGCGCGAGCTGCTGGCGCGCATCCGCGCCGTGCTGCGTCGTCGGCAGGAGCCCGTGCCCGACAGCGGCGGCGTGGTCGCCGAATTCGCAGACTGGCAGCTCGACCTCGTCCGGCGCGAGCTGACGTCGCCCGATGGCGTGCTTATCACGCTGTCCGACGGTGAATTCTCATTGCTTCGGGTGTTCGTGGAGCGGCCGCAGCAGGTGCTGACCCGCGACCAGCTGCTCGACCTGGCGCGGGGCCGCGAGAACGATACCTACGACCGGGCCATCGACGTGCAGATCAGCCGGCTGCGGCGCAAGCTGGACGGGGCGACGCGCACCCATGAGGAGCTGATCCGGACCGTGAGGAACGAAGGCTATCTGTTCACGCCCAAGGTCACCCGCCGCTGACGGACGCCCTGCCCCCGACCGGCCCCGCAACGCCGGCGCCCGAGACAGTGGCGCCCGACACTGCGGCACCCGGCCCGGCATCGACCCGCCCGGTGGTCCAGAGCTCGCTGTTCACCCGAATTTTCGCGCTGGTGCTGGCGACCGTGGCGGTGGCGCAGCTTATCAACCTGGCGCTGCTTGCGCTGCTGCCAGCGGACCCGCTGCGAACGGTGCCGGTCGACGCGCTGGCGGCTTCGATCCTGGCCCGCAACGATGCGGCGCTCCTGTTCCGCGAGGTGCCTGCGCCCCCCGCGACCGCAGCCGGCGACGAAGCTGCCGCGCTGGCGATCGAAGTGGCGTTGGCGCAGCGGCTGGGGCGGGCGTCGGCCGATATCGTGGTGGATCTGGCGCAGATCCAGAACGGCAAGCTGGTGCAGGCCTTTGTGACGCCGGCGGACGGCGGGCCGCCAGTCGCCGAGCCGGCGCTGGTGGGGGATTTTCGCGTTGCCCTTCGCAAAAGCGCCGGGGAGGACGGTGGCGGCTGGGTGCTGGTTCAGCCACGCGACCGCAGCCAATTCGACAACCGGGAGCGCCGGTTCCTGCTCCTGTTTCTGGCCAGTGCCTTCACCATGCTGCCCATCGCCCTGATCTTCGCCAAGCGCCTGGCCGACCCGTTCGAGCAGTTCGCCGATGCAGCCGAGCGGCTGGGGCGCGACCCGACCGCCACGCCGCCTGCGATCGAGGGACCGGCGGAGGTGGAGCGCGCTGCGCTTGCCTTCCGCCAGATGCAGCAGCGCCTTCAGGCCTATGTGACCGACCGCACCCACATGCTGGGCGCCATCGCGCACGATCTGCGCACCCCCCTGACCCGCCTCGCCTTCCGGCTGGAGGGGCTGGAGGGGCCGGGGCGCGACCGCATGGCGGCCGATATCGCGGAAATGGAAGCGATGGTCGCGGCCACCATGGGCCTGGCGAAGTCCGCCAGCCTGGGCGCCGAGCGGCAGCGGCTGGAGCTGGGGTCACTGGTGGAGCGGGTCGCCGAGGATATGGCGCTGACCGGCCGCAAGGTGAGCGCCGAGGCGCTGGACCCGCTGGTGATCGACGGCGACCCGGTGGCGCTGCGGCGGCTGTTCGGCAACCTGCTCGACAATGGCGAGACCTATGGCGGCAAGGCCCATGCCCGGGTCTGGCGCGACGGCGAGCTGGCCGTAGTCGACGTAGACGACGAAGGGCCGGGCGTCGCGCCGGCGGAAATCGAGAAGCTGTTCGAACCCTTCTACCGGGTGGAGCGCTCGCGAAGCCGCGAGACCGGCGGGATCGGGCTCGGCCTTTCGGTGGTCCGCTCGATCGCCAGGGCCCATGGCGGCGATGTGGTGCTGACCAACCGGTCGAAGCGGGGGCTGCGCGCGCACGTGACGCTGCCGCTCTCGCCGGAGCGGGGTTAGCTCAGCAGTTTTCCTTCAACCGATGCCCAGAGCCCGGCGAAGGCGCGGGCGGCCGCGCTTCGGGGTTGCAGATCGGCAACCGGGCGCTGGTGCACCGCCATCGATTCGATCGCAGCTGCATAGGGGATCACCGGCCAGTCCGGCCGGGTGTCGATGGTGTCGCGGTGCAGCTTGCGGCGCCGGTCGGCCATGCTCCACAGCGGCAGCAGCGGGGGCATGCCGCCATGGTTCTTCGCCAGTTCCTCGCCCAGTTGGTCCGCCGCGCGCTGCGACAATGGCGAGGGGATGATCGGCAGCACAATTAGATCCACCGCGCGGAACAGCCGGTCGGCCAGTTCCGACAAGCCCGGCGGGCAATCGATGAGGATGCGGTCATAGTCGGCCGACAACGCCTTCAGATGCCGTTTCAAAAGCTTCAGCCGGTCGCTCTGGGCAAGATCGCCCTCCAGCCGGCGCAGGCTGCGGTCTGCCGGCAGCACGTCGAGATTGGGAATGGTGCTGGCGAGGACCAGATCGTTCAGCCCGGCCTCCCCGCTCAGGGCCGCCCGGGCCTTGCGGCCGGCGCGGGGGGCCAGCTTCAGGAGCCAGGTGGCCGAGCCCTGCGAATCGAGGTCCCACAGCAGCGTTCGCCGCCCCCCCGCCGTGGCCGCGGCATAGGCGAGATTGACGGCCGTGGCGGACTTGCCGACGCCACCCTTGATCGAGAAGACGGCAACGGCCTTCATCCGGCGTACGGGGTCCGCCGGGCCGTCAGGACGACAGCGCGGCAGCGAGCCGGTCCCGCATCCGGCCGAGGTCCCCCAGCATCCGGGAAGAAGTGGCGGCGGACGGCGGTGCAAAGGCAGACGGGGAAGCCGACGGCTCGGGCGGCGGCTCCGGCGAGGCGGCCTGCGCGCTGCGCTGGCCCGCGGCGCGCCCACGCGTGGGCGCCGGCAAACCGTTGGCGACCGCCACGAGATTGGCAGCGCCATGGTCCGTGATGAGCTTGCGCACGCCCTTCACCGTGTAGCCGTCCTTGTGCAGCAGCTTGTGCAGTGCGGCCGCGAAGGCGACATCGGGCGGGCGGTAATAGCGCCGGTTGCCGCCGCGCTGCAGCGGCTTCAGCTCGGGAAAGCGGGTTTCCCAGAAGCGAAGCACATGCTGCGGCACATCCAGCTGTTCCGACACTTCGCGTATGGTGCGGAAGGCGCCCGGGTCTTTCGCGGGCGCGCTGCGATCAGGATCGGCCATCAGTCGTTGATCTTCTGTCGCAGCAACTGGCTGGGGCGGAAGGTGAGGACGGTGCGCGGCTGGATCGGAACTTCGACCCCGGTCTTGGGGTTGCGTCCGACGCGAAGGCCCTTGCGCCGCAGCATGAAGCTGCCGAACGAGGAGAGCTTCACATTGCCGCCCGCAAGCAGCGCCTCGCCGATGCTGTCGAGCACCTGCTCCACCAGATCGGCCGACTCGGCGCGCGACAGGCCGATGGCGCGGTGCAGTTCGTCCGACAGATCAGCGCGGGTCAGCGTCGGGACCGTCTTCGTTGCCAACTTGGCGGCTCCGCCTTTAACCGTTCCAGCCGATGCACTTCCGGCTGCCGCAGTTCCAGCCCGTGCGGTCTTCGGCGCTTGTCCCATCTTGCCCCCCGGCATTTGCGAATCGGCCATTTTGCCCCATCCTTCTCGCAAAGATGCTAATCAAAAGCGTGGTTTGGCGATAGCCCTTAAAATCCCACCAAAGGATTAAGTCGAAAGGGCTTTCTTCGGTTGCACAGTTTACCAAAACAAACCTTAACCTCGTGTTGAGCCGGACTGCCAAGCCCTGCGCATCGCGCTCACGCCATGCGCCGCGACTCGGCCGCGACTCGATTTCGGACACAAAACTGAAATCCTCCGCTGGCAATGTAGGCATGACGTCGTCCGAAGTCCAAACCGCCCGCCTGGGGACGGGGCAGAGATCAGAAGCGAAGCAGCACCGCGCCCCAGGTGAAGCCGCCGCCCATCGCCTCCAGCAGCACGAGA
This sequence comes from Sandaracinobacter sp., assembly GCA_031425455.1. GTDB lineage: Bacteria > Pseudomonadota > Alphaproteobacteria > Sphingomonadales > Sphingomonadaceae > Sandaracinobacteroides. The sequence continues at coordinate 15,627 of JANPJJ010000037.1, forward strand.
TGCCCTTCGCGGATGCGCCCGTCGCGGACCGCCGCGTCCAGCGCCAGCGGCACCGACGCAGCCGAGGTATTGGCGTGCTGGTCCACCGTCACCACCAGCTTCGTCATCGGCAGGCCCAGCTTCTTCGCGGTCGCCTCCAGGATCCGCGCATTGGCCTGGTGCGGTACGATCCAGTCGAGATCGGCCGCCGTTTTCCCTGCCGCTTCCAGCACTTCCTCGGTCACGGCAGCTAGGTTCTGCACCGCGTGGCGGAACACCTCGCGCCCTTTCATGCGGAGCTTGCCGACCGTCCCCGTGCTGCCCGGCCCGCCGTCAACGAACAGCAGGTCGCCGTGTCGGCCGTCGGCGTGCAGCCGCGCGGCCAGGAGGCCCCGATCCTCGGGGCCAGCAGCGTCGCGAGCCTCCAGGACGACGGCGCCGGCACCGTCGCCGAACAGGACCGCCGTTGCCCGGTCCTCCCAATCCAGCAGGCGGCTGAACAGTTCGGCACCGATCACCAGCGCCCGCGAATAGGGCCCGGTCTTCAGCAGGCTGTCGGCCACCGACAGCGCATAGATGAAGCCCGAACAGACCGCCGCCACGTCGAACGCGGCGCCGCGTTCGATCCCCAGCCGCGCCTGCACCCGGGTCGCGGTCGCGGGGAAGGTGTCGTCCGGCGTCGCCGTCGCCACGATTACCAAGTCGATCTCGCTGGATGCCAGCCCTGCGGCCGCCAGCGCCGCCAGCGCCGCCTCGACCGCAAGATCGGATGTCTTCAGCCCGGCGGCGGCGATCCGCCGCTCGCGGATTCCGGTCCGCTCGCGAATCCAGGCGTCGGATGTGTCAAGCCGTGCCTCCAGATCGGCGTTGCTGACCACGCCGGGCGGCAGCGCACTCCCCGTCCCGACGATAACCGACCGGCGCATCAAAAGGCTCAGGCGGCGTTTGCAGCAGAATCGGGGGCAGCAGAGTCGGGACCGCCCGATGTCGTGGCAGTAGCACTGCCCTCGGCGGCGGACCGGGGCCGGTGTGCGGTGAAGTTCGCCATGTCGGCGTCGATGCGGGCGTGGATGTCCTGCGTCACAAGATCGTGCGCCACGCCGATCGCATTGGCGAAGCCCTTGATGTTGGCGGCACCATGGCTTTTCACCACCACGCCGTTAAGGCCCAGGAAGACCGCGCCGTTGTGGTTGTTGGGGTCCAGCTGGTCGCGAAGCGCCCGAAGGGCGGAGCGCGAGAAGAAGTAGCCGATCCTGGTGAACAGCGACGCCCGATAGGCGCTGCCCAGCAGCCCGGTGACGAGCTTCGCGGTTCCCTCCGCCGTCTTCAGCGCGATGTTGCCGGAGAAGCCGTCGGTCACGATCACGTCGATGTTGCCCTGGGCGATGCCGTTGCCCTCGACATTGCCGAGAAATTCCAGCGGCAGGTCGACAGCGGCGGTGCGCAGCAGCTGCGCCGCGTCCCGGATCGATTCAGTGCCCTTCATGTCCTCCTCGCCGATGTTGAGGAAGGCGACCTTGGGCCGGTCCAGCCCGAGCACGGTGCGGGCGAAGGCTGCGCCCATGACGGCGAACTGAACCAGATTCTCGCTGTCGCAGTCGGTGTTGGCGCCGAGGTCCAGCACCACCGAATCGCTTTTCAAGGTGGGCATCAGCGCCACCAGCGCCGGCCGGTCGATTCCCTCCATCGTGCGAAGCGCAAGCTTGGCCATCGCCATCATCGCGCCGGTGTTGCCGGCCGAGACCGCGGCCGACGCGTGGCGTTGCTTCACCGCGTCGATCGCGAGCCCCATGGACGTGGTGCGGGCGCGGCGGATCGCCTGGGCCGGCTTGTCCGTGCCCAGCACCACGCCGTCGACATGGATGATCTCGGCCTCGGCTAAAACCCGCGGGGCGGTTGCGAGCGCGGCCCGAATCAGCGGCTCCTGCCCATAGATCCGGAAGCGCAGGCCCGGATAGCGTTCGCGCGCAAGCTCCGCCCCTGCGACGACCACGGCCGGGCCGATATCGCCCCCCATCGCGTCCAGTGCGATCACGGGCGCGATCATGGGCCGATTGCTGTCGCTGGCGGCGTTCACGCGGTCTGAGTAATCCCCCGGGGAGAAGCCCACAAGCTCTGGCAGGGCGAACCCTGCGGCAGGGACAGGATCAGTCGGCGGATGCGATGACCTCGCGGCCGTCGTAGAAGCCGCAGGCCGGGCAGATGTGGTGGTTCAGCTTCAGCTCGCCGCAATTGGTGCACTCCTGCGGCACCACGGCGGTGAGCGCATGGTGGCTGCGCCGCATGTTGCGCTTGGAAGGCGAGGTCTTGCGCTTGGGGACGGCCATGAGGCACCTTTTTCTTGCTGGTCTGTGAGCGTCGGCGCATGGACGCGCGGAGAACGCGCCCGAACACCGCAACACTCGGGAATCGAGCGCGCGGTCATACTGCAAAGCCGCCAAAAGGCAAGAGCAAGGGGAACCGCCATGCAAGTCACGATGATCTCGGCCGGCATTCTGGGCCTGCTGCTGGTGGTGCTGAGCTTGCGCATCTCGCAGCTGCGCCGCGCCGACCATGTCTCGATGGGTGACGGCGGGATCCCGGCACTCCAGGAACGCATCCGGGCGCAGGGCAACTGCACCGAATATGTGCCGACCGGCCTGATCCTCATCTTCCTGGCCGAGCAGGGCTATGGCCCCACCTGGTTCGTCGTCGCGCTTGCCGTGCTGTTCGTGGCAGCGCGCCTTGCGCACCCGATCGGAATGGGAATGCCGGCACCCAACGCCGCGCGGCTGTTCGGCGCGCTGGGCACCTATGGCGCGATCGCGCTGCTGGCCGCGATCGTGCTCGTGAAGGCCGTCACGCTCTAGGCAGCGAACTCGCGCCCTAGGCTTGCGGGGTTCGATGGCCGGGGGCATGGAACGCGCATGATCCCCGCTTTTTTCGGCCTTGCCGGCACTACCCTTTCCGATGCCGAGCGCGGCCTGTTCCGGTTGTCCGAACCGGCCGGCTACATCCTGTTCAAGCGCAACATCGACATGCCGGACCAGGTGAGGGCCCTGACCGACTCGCTGCGCGAGCTTGCCGACAACGCCCGCCTGCCCATCCTAATCGACCAGGAAGGCGGCCGCGTCGCCCGGCTGCGCCCACCGCATTGGCCCGAGTTCCCGCCGCCGCTGGTGTTCGGCGAGACGTGGGACAAGGCGCCGTTGACGGCGATGGCCGCGGCCCGGGCCAATGGCCAGGCGCTCGCCACCATGCTGGGCGACCTGGGCATCAGCGTCGATTGCCTGCCGCTGCTGGATGTGAAGGCCGACGGCATGCACGAAGTGATCGGCGACCGCAGCTATGGTCGCGATCCGCACATGGTCGCCTCGCTGGGCCGCGCCACGCTGGACGGGCTGAAGGCCGGCGGCTGCGTCGGCGTGGTGAAGCATATCCCGGGCCACGGCCGCGCAACGCTGGACAGCCACCTGGCCCTCCCCACCGTGGCCGCCTCCACGCAGGAGCTGGAAGCCGACCTGATCCCGTTCCGCCGCCTGGCCGACGCGCCGATGGCGATGACCGCGCACATCCTCTATCCGGCCTGGGACGAGATTTTCTGCGCCTCGCTCTCTCCCCGGATCATCGCCGACATCATCCGGGGCAGCATCGGCTTCGACAATCTGCTGATGTCGGACGATCTCGGCATGCACGCGCTCGGCCTGCAGCCGGGCGGCAACAGCATGGCCGGACGCGCGACGGGCGTTTTGGACGCCGGCTGCGATATCGCGCTGCACTGCTCGGGCGACTTCGCCGAGATGACGGAAATCGCCGCGGCGCTGGGGCCGATCGGCGAGGTGGCGCGCCAGCGTCTGGAGCGCGCCATGGCCTGGGCCGGGTCTCTTGACGGCCGCGAATTGCGGGCGCGGCCCGGCGCGGGCGACACTGCTACGCTTGCCAAGCGGCGAGACGCACTCCTCGGCGCGGCATGACGAGCCCGTTCGCCGAAGACCCTCCCCGCAACCCGCCGCCTGCGGACGCCCTCATCGTCTCGTTCGAAAGCTGGGAAGGCCCGCTCGACCTGCTGCTCAATCTCGCCCGAACCCAGAAGATCGACCTCGCCGCCATCCCGATCCTGCCGCTGGTGGACCAGTATCTCGCCTTCATTGCCCAGGCTCGCGCGCTGCGGCTGGAGATCGCCGCCGATTATCTCGTGATGGCGGCCTGGCTCGCCTATCTCAAATCCGCCCTCCTCCTCCCGCGCGAAGACGCCCCCGACCCGGACCCGGACGATCTCGCGAACCGGCTGCGCTGGCGGCTGCAGCGGCTCGGCGCCATGCGCGACGCTGCCGACAAGTTGCTTCGGCGCGATCTCCTGGGGCGCGATACCTTCACCCGCGGCAACCCCGAAGGTCTTAGAACCGTCCGCGTCTCGAACTATGACGCCAGCCTCTACGACCTGCTTGACGCCTATGGCAGCCTCCACCGTCGCAGTCGTGCCACGCCCTGGACCCCGCACCATCGCGGCGCCATCCTGACACTGGAAGACGCGCTGCAACGGCTCTCCGCCCTGATTGGGCAGGCGCTGGACTGGACCGACCTGAAACGCTTCCTGCCCGCAACCGAAGATGCGAACCTCGCTGCCTCCACGTTGGCATCGTCGTTCGTCGCCGCCCTCGAACTCGCCCGCACCGGCGCCGCCGAACTCACCCAGGCGACGGCGTTCGGGCCCTTGATGTTGCGGATGAAAGCAAGATCAGGGGGCGCTGCGCCCTGAACCCCTGCGAGCCTTACACCAACGGCCGGCGCTGTCCCCAGGGGGTTTCGGCTTCCAGCTCGGCGGCGAGTTGGAGGAGGGCGGTTTCTTCGGCGAAGCGGCCCTGGGCCATGATGCCGATGGGGAGGCGATCGTGCGACATGCCCAGCGGCAGCGTGATCGCCGGGGTTCCTGTGATGTTGGCGAGGCTGGCGAACGGGCAAAAGTCGCCGAACTCACGGCCGAACCGTCCGGGGTCCTCGTTGGAGAGATCGAGGATTCCGAGGTCGATCGGGGGTTTCGCGAGCGTGGGCGAGAGGAGGATGTCGTGATCGGCGAAGAAGCCGTCCATGACGGTGGCGGCGTGCTGGAAGGTTTCCAGAGAGCGTTGCAGGTCTTCGCCGGTCCGGGTTTGTGCAATATGCTGCCACATGGCGGTGACATTCTCGATACCGTCGGGGGTGGGTTGGTGGCCGACCCGGGCGGCGTGCTGGGCCAGGTTGCGCGCGGTGCAGATCGCGATGTTGGTGACATTCGCGTCCGAAAGCGCGGCCATGTCAATCGGCGGCGCGGATTCGTGCACGCTGTGGCCGAGCCGGGCCAGCGTCAGGGCGGTGTCGTGCAGCACAGCGTGGACGTCCGGGTCGACCGGCTCGCCGGTGAACGGGTGGAGCATGAGGGCGATGCGCAGCCGCGGGCCTTTGCGGGCAAGTGCAGCCAGGTAGCCGCCGGCCGGGCGGCCTGGGATCACGCGGCTGCCCGGAACGGGGCCGGCGAACACGTCGAGGAAGGCGGCAGCGTCGCGCACCGTTCGACTGATCGGGCCGATGCCGGACAGGCCGTTCCAGTCTTCGACGCGCCCCGGGCCGAGCGGGATCAGCCCGCGCGAGGTTTTCAGGCCGAAGAGACCGCAGCAGCTGGCGGGGACGCGCACCGAGCCGCCGCCGTCCGATGCCTGCGCCAGCGGCACCGCGCCGAGCGCGACGGCGCAGGCGCTGCCGCCCGACGAGCCGCCGGCAGTTTTGTGGCTGTTCCACGGGTTGCGGGTGGGGCCGTGGGCGCGGCTTTCGGTGGTGACGGTCAGGCCGAGCTCGGGCGTGGTGGTCTTGCCGAAGGTGAGAAGGCCGGCGGCATCGGCGCAATCGACGAAGATCGACTGGGTATCTGCGATGTGGCTGAGGTAGCGGCTGCCGGAGCCGGTACGGACCCCGCGGATATCGATGCCGAGGTCCTTCACGAGGAAGGGCACGCCCGCCAGCGGGCTGTCGGCGAGCGGGCGGGCCGCCTGGTCTCGGGCGCGGTCAGGGCAGCTCTGCGCCATGAAATTGAAGGTCGGGTTGGTGGCCTCGGTTCGAGCGATGGCGGCGTCGAGCAACTCAATCGCGGTCACGTCGCCGGCGCGGACGTGCTCGGCGAGCCCGACAGCATCGGAGCGGCGGTACATGTCTTCGATGTCGGTCATGCCAGGCCCTTCATGCGGGTAAGGGCGGAGTCGAGATCCGCGATCAGGTCGTCCGGGTCTTCCAGCCCGATCGACAGGCGAAGGGAGAGCCCCGGGCTTTCAAACCGGGTCGCGCGGCGCAGCTTTTCCGGGCTGGTCGGGATGGCAAGGCTTTCGTAACCCCCCCACGAAAAGCCGATCCCGAAATGCCGGAGGTCGTCGAAGAAGCGCGGCGCGTCGGCTCGGCTGCCGACCTTCAGGTTGACGCCGAACAGGCCGGTGCTGCCGGAAAAGTCGCGCCGCCAGAGCTCGTGCCCTGGGCAATCGGGCAGCGCCGGGTGAAGCACCTTGTCCACCAGCGGATGGTCCTTCAGCCAGCGTGCGACCTGCAACCCGGAGGCTTCGTGCCGCGCCATCCGAAGCGGCAGGGTACGAAAGCCGCGCAGGGCCAGCGCGCAATCATCGCCTGAAACACACTGGCCAAGCTGCCAGGCGGTCGACCGCAGCCGGGCGAAATGCGGCGCCGTGGCCGTCACCGAGCCCATCATCAGGTCGGAATGGCCGCCCACATATTTGGTCAGAGCCTGCATGACCATGTCGCAGCCGGCCGGAACGCCTTTGAAGAAGTGCCCGGCCGCCCAGCTGTTGTCGAGGAGCGTGACGATGCCGGCGGTCTTCGCGGCAGCGGTCATCGCTGGCACGTCCTGAACCTCGAACGTGAGGGAGCCGGGCGACTCGAGCAGCAGCATGCTGGTATTGGCGCGGAACAGGGCAGCGATGCCGGCGCCGACCAGCGGGTCGTAGGGCTCGGCCTCCACACCCATCCGACGCAGAAGGCCGAGCGCGAAGGCCGTCGTCGGATCATAGGCGCTGTCCGGGATCAGCAGATGGTCGCCCGGCTTCACGACCGATAGGATGGCGCCCGCCAGCGCTGCGACTCCCGAGGGATAAAGCATAGTGCCCGCTGCACCGGGCTCCTGGCCCGTCAGCGCTTCGCGCAGCGCCCAGGTGGTCGGCGTCCCCTTGCGGCCGTAGAACAGGGTCTCGTCCTGCCGCGTGTTCGCCGCGTCCATGTCGGCGATCGTCGGATACAGGATCGTCGACGCGCGCCACACAGGCGGATTGACGACCCCGCCGGTGCCGTCGCGGTTCTGCGTCCATTCGGCGCGGCGGCCCGCTTCGACCGCCCAGGTTTCCGGATTGTCGGTGCCGCTCAAGCGGCCGTAACGGTTTTCACGGTGCGGCCGCTCACGCGCCCGTCACGCTTTTCATGGTGCGGCCGCTCACGCGCCCGTCACGACTGGCGTATCCGGCTGGGAACCCCATTCGGCCCAGCTGCCATCATAAAGTGCCGGGTCCTTCGCGCCAAGCAGGGTGGCGGCGAGCAGGATGGAGGCAGCCGTGATCCCCGAGCCGCAGGTGGCGATGATCGGCTTCGACGGATCCACGCCGGCCTCGGCGAAGGCAGCGCGCAATCCTTCGGCGTCCTTCAGCCGACCGTCGGCGGCATAAAGACTGCCAAGCGGCAGACTGATCGCACCGGGCATGTGGCCGGGGCGGACGCCCGGGCGCGGCTCGGGCTCGGCGCCGGCGAAGCGGCCGGCCGACCGGGCATCCACCACCTGCGCCGCGCCGGTCTTCAGATTGTCGCGCATCGCGACAAGGTCGCGCACGCTCGACGTGTCGGCCCAGACGGTGAAGTGTCGATGCCGCACGATCGGCTTGCCGCTTTCGAGCGCCCCGCCCGCCGCCTTCCACGTCGCGAGCCCACCGTCCAGCACGGCAACCTGGTGGGCGCCGAACAGGCGGAACATGAACCAGGCGCGGGCCGCAGACTTCAGCGGGCTGTTATCATAGACGATGATGCGCGAGCCGTCTCCAAGGCCCATCGCCTGGGCCCGACTGGCGAATTTCTCCGGCCGGGGCAGCATGTGCGGCAGGCCTGAGGAGGGATCGGTCACCTCGTCGAGATCGAGGAACACCGCGCCTGGGATATGCGCAGCCTCGAACTCCGCCCGGGCGTTCCTGCCCCCTTGCGGATTGACGGGGTCGGGCAGGAACAGAGTGGCATCCACGACCCGGACGTCGCTCTTCTGAAGCTCCGCCTTCAACCATTCGGCGCTGACAATCGCGTCCATCCAGTCCCCATAGCCATTCGAGAAAGTTGGCGGCCTCTTACCGGGGCGCCGGGACGGGGACAAGCAGTCTGTCGCGAAAGAACGGTCCGTCTGTGGCCGCGGAATAGGCAATCTCTGCGCGCGGGCTCGATCCGCCGCTCAAGCCCGGGGCCTCTGCGCCGTAGAAGGGTCTTGGGTCATCACACGTCCCGGGGCGGCGGGGCCCCAGGGCCTGGAGGCGCCAGCGCGGTGCAAGCGCGCGGGCGAACGAGAGGCGGATGCGATGGAGATATTGTCGGGCGAGACAAGCCTGCGCTGGAAGGAAGGCCAGCGCCCGGATGAGAGAGTGCGCGGGATCGAGCCACGACCGACGACCGCGCGGCTGCCCTGGAAGGTCCGGTCGATCGGGGAAACCCTGCCGCTCGGCCCGGCCGCGCCAGCCTTTGCAGAGCCGTCGGAGATCGTTGGTGGCGACCAGGGAAGCGACCTCGTGGGCATCGAGCGGCGGCTGGTCCGCCGCGCCGAAGCCTTGTGGGACAGTCTGCGCGGCGCCGATGCCCTGCCGGCGGCCGGGGTCGGTGCAGCCGCGCTGCTGCGGCCGCCATTCGCCAGTCACGCGATGCTGGTCACCCTGACGTCGGGTGCGGATCCGGGCAGCCCGGAGGTGGGATTTGTCGGCCAGGCGCTGCAGGGGCTGGTGAAGTCCGGCGGCGCGACGGAGGCCGGGGTACCACGCCTGGACCTGCGGCTCTCGGCGCTGGGCGCCCGCGCCATCCGGAGCCGCGCGCCGGCCCTGCTGGACAGCGACGACGACCCGCCGCCGGCACGGCCACCGTCTGCCGACCGCCCGCACCTGCTGCTCCGCGCCATTGCACTGCCGCTGGCAGCCGGCAACGGCGACGGCTCGGCGATCGTGGTGACGTCGTGGCGGAAGCTCCTCTCCAGCGCCGAGACCGCGGAACTGCACCGCGAACTGGCCGCCGCGATCGACTGGATGCACCAGCTGGGCGCGGCAGAGCGCTGATGTGCGGGCCGGGAAAGTCGCCGAGACACTGGCCGGGACAGTATCTGGGAAATTGCTGGGGCAGCCAGCCGAAAGCGCGGTGCAAACCGTGGATTTAGAGCGCACCAACCGCAGAAACTGCGGCGTCCACCGGGTTGAAGCCGCAGCGCGAGTGCCGCATAGGCTGTCAATAGTCCGAGGGCAGGCGCTTGCTTGAAATACAGGCGCCGGAAACCGCGGCACGCGAGTCCAGCGAGCACATGGCATGGCCCGTCCCGGGCCCGTCGCAAGTGCTTGTAGCGAAAGATAGGCAGCCCATGCCGCGCACGGCGACCGAGACACGAGACGAGACCAGCGCTTCCAGCGGCGCCTCTGCCGGAACCTCTGGCGGAACCTCTGGCGGAACCTCTGGCGGGAACGGGGGGACCAGCCCCGCCGACCTGTCGGCCTTCCCCGGCGCGCTGAAGCAGCAGTTCGCCGACTTGCTGTTCGCCGGCGCCCCGCCGTCGGAGCTTGAGGGGCTGACCGGGGCCGAGCGGCTGCGGATGGCCGAGCACGCCTTCTCGATCTTTGCAGTCCGTGCGCCGCTCCGGCACAATGTGCATGTCGGCGCCGGCGAGGGCCAGGTCGGGCACCGGCGCATGCCCGTCGTGCTGGCGACCGACGACATGCCGTTCCTGGTCGACAGCGCGACGGCCGTCGTCTCGGGCCAGGGGCTGGAAATTCTGCGCCTGTTGCACCCGATCCTGGCGGTGCGCCGCGACGCCGCCGGGCGAGTGCTGTCGCTGGGCGAGCCGAATGCGCCGCGTGAATCCGTCATCATGATGGAGGTCGAGCGCGCCCCGGCCCGCAAGCGCGCCGACCTCACCCACCAGTTCGACCTCGTTTATGGCGATGTGCGACGGGCGGTGGCCGACTGGCAGCCGATGCTGAAGGAGCTTCGCTCGGCCGCCCGCGCGCTCAGCGACAATCCGCCGCCGATCGCGCCCCATGTGCTCGCCGAGACGATCGCGTTCCTCGAATGGGTGGCAGCCGACAACTTCACCCTGATGGGCACCGCTGACGGGCCCGCTCGCCTGGGCATTCTGCGCGAAACCTCCCGCTGGCCGCTGCCCGAGGACGGTGCCGGCACCGAGCCGCTCGTCATCCACAAGTCGCCGCTTCGCGCCACTGTGAACCGCACCGAGCCGCTGGATGTGCTGACGGTTCGGCGTTTCGATCACAGCGGCAAGGTGTCGGGCGCAGCGCATTTCTATGGCCTGTTCGCCAGCGCCGCGCTTCGCGAGAGCCCGCGCCGCGTGCCGCTGATCCGGCGCAAGGTCGCCGAAGTCGCCGAGCGGCTGGGCTATGCCCCGCGCAGCCATGCCGGCCGGGCGCTGAACCATGTGATCGAGGCCTTCCCGCGCGAGGAGCTGTTCCAGATCGACGTCGACGCGCTGCAGGCGATGGCGACCGGCCTGCTTTCGCTGCTGGACCGGCCGCGCCCCGCGCTGTTCGCCCGGATGGACCCGCATGCCGGCAAGGCGTCGATGCTGGTCTATATCCCGCGAGACATTTATTCGGCCGATCTGCGCCTCAGGATCGGCCATATGCTGGAGCAGGCGAGCGGCGGCACGCTTGGCAAATATGATGTCGAGCTTCGCGCCGAGGGGCTGGCGCGGGTGCATTATGTGCTGGAGCGGGTGACGCATGCACCCGACCCCGAGGCGCTGAACGGCGAACTCGTGCAGCTGACGCGGGGCTGGGACGACCAGCTGGAGCTGGCGCTGATCGACCGGGTCGGGGCCACCCGGGCCGCCCGGCTGACGATGACGCACGGTCGCGCCTTCTCGCCCGGCTACCGCTCCGAATTCACGCCGGTGGAGGCGGCCGACGACATCCTGCGGCTGACCGAGCTTTCGACCCCCGACGATCGCCATGTGTCGCTGACCCGTCGCGCCGGCGATCCCGACAATGTGATCCGGCTGAAGATCTTCCGGCTCGGCGACATCATCGCCTTGTCCGACTCGGTGCCGATGCTGGAGAATTTCGGCTTCCGGGTGATCGAGGAAGTGCCCTATGATCTGGCCGGCGGCGAACTGGGCTGGGTCCACGATTTCAAGCTGGAAACCGGCGTGGCGCCGGCCGACCTGCCCCCCTTTTGCAGGGTGGTGAACCCCGCGCTGGATGCAGTGCTGACCGGTGTTCAGGAGAACGACCCGTTCAACGCGCTGATTCCGGCCTGCGGGCTGAGCGCCGAGGAAGCCAACTGGCTGCGCGCCTGGTTCCGCTATCTGCGGCAGACCGGGGTATCCTATGGCATCCAGACCGCAGTCGATGCGCTGCGCCGCAACCAGCCGGCCACCCGCGCCCTGATCGCCCTGTTCCGCGGGCGCCACAGCCCGGCCGCCCCCGGCGACGCGGCCGGGATCGCCGAGGCCGCGTTTGCAGAAGCCCTGGATGCCGTGCAGGCGATCGACGACGACAGCATCCTGCGGCTGTTCAAGGGCGTGATCGACGCGATGCTGCGCACCAACGCCTTCGTGCCCGGCGGGGTTGCGGCGCTGGCGTTCAAGCTGGAGTCGGCGAAGGTGCCGGGCCTCCCCAAGCCGCTGCCGTGGCGCGAAATCTGGGTCTATTCGCCCCGCGTGGAGGGTATCCACCTGCGCGGCGGGCCGATCGCGCGCGGCGGCCTGCGCTGGTCGGACCGGCGCGACGATTTCCGTACCGAAGTTCTGGGCCTGGTGAAGGCGCAGATCGTGAAGAATTCGGTGATCGTGCCGACCGGCGCCAAGGGCGGTTTCTATCCGAAGCAGCTGCCCGATCCCGCGCTGGACCGGGATGCGTGGGCCACCGAAGGGCAGGAAAGCTACAAGGTTTTCATCCGGACGCTGCTGTCGATCACCGACAATCTGGACGCCCAAGGCAAGATCGTGCCGCCCGCCGATGTCGTGAGATTGGATCGGGACGACCCCTATCTGGTGGTTGCGGCGGACAAGGGCACGGCCACCTTCTCCGACACGGCGAACGCCATCGCCGAAGACGCCGGCTTCTGGCTGGGCGACGCCTTCGCGTCCGGCGGGTCCGTCGGGTACGACCACAAGGCGATGGGCATCACCGCGCGCGGAGCCTGGGTGTCGGTCACTCGTCATTTCGCCGAAATCGGAGTCGATATCCAGAAGGACCCGGTGACGGTCGCCGGTGTCGGCGACATGTCGGGCGACGTATTCGGCAACGGCATGCTGCTGTCGAAATCGCTTCGGCTGGTGGCTGCGTTCGACCACCGCCACATCTTCCTCGATCCGGACCCCGCGCCGGCGACAAGCTGGAAGGAGCGCGCCCGGCTGTTCGCGCTGCCCCGCTCGTCCTGGGCGGACTATAATCCGAAACTGATCTCCAGGGGCGGCGGGGTATTCCCCCGGTCGCAGAAGTCGATCCCGATCTCGCCCGAAGTGCGCCGGCTGCTCGGCGTGGAGGCGGAAACCCTGGCGCCCTCCGAGCTGATGTCGGCGATTCTGAAGGCCGAAGTCGACTTGATGTGGTTCGGCGGCATCGGCACCTATGTGAAGGCCGAGAGCGAATCGCACGCCGACGTGGGCGATCGGGCCAACGATGCGCAGCGCGTGAACGGAGCCGACATCCGCGCCAAGGTGGTGGGCGAAGGCGCCAATCTGGGGCTGACCCAGGCGGGGCGGATCGAGCTTGCCCTGCGCGGCGGCCGGCTGAACACCGATTTCATCGACAATTCGGCCGGGGTCGACACGTCCGACCATGAGGTGAACATCAAGATCGCACTGGGCGCGGCCGAACGCGCCGGCAAGCTGAAGCGGGCCGAGCGCGACAGCTTCCTGGCCGGCATGACCGACGAGGTCGCGGCCCTGGTGCTTTCCAACAACAGTGCGCAGGCCCTGGTGCTTTCGGTGACACAGGCGCGCGCGGCGGAGACGCTGCAGGGCCATGTCCGGCTGATGGAAATGCTGGAGGCATCCGGCCGGCTGGACCGCAATGTGGAGGGGCTGCCCTCTTCGCGCGAGATCGAGGAGCGCCAGCGCGTGCACCGCGGGCTGACCCGCCCCGAGCTCGCCGTGCTGCTGTCCTATACCAAGATGGAGCTGAAGGACGCGCTCGTCACCAGCGATCTTATCGGCGATCCGCTGCTGCACGAGGATCTGTTCCGCGCCTTTCCACCCACCATGCGCGAGCGGTTCGCCGCCGAAATCCAGGGCCATCAGCTGCGCCGCGAGATCGTTGCGACCAAGCTCGCCAACCTGCTGGTGAATCGGGGCGGGCTGACGCTCGCGCACGATCTCGCCGCCGAGCTGGGCTGCCCGCTGTCGACGGTCGCTGCCGCCTTCGTCTCGGCGCGGACGCTGTTCGACCTGGAAAGCCTGTGGCAGGCGATCGACGCTGCCGCCGTTCCCGCCAATGTGGCGCTGGGCCTGCACGCCGAGGCCGCCGCCATTACCCGCGTGCTGGTGGCAGACCTGGCGCGGCGTACCGGCGCCGAAAGCCCGGAACGGTTGTCGTCGCGGCTGGCACCGGGGCTGAAGCGGCTGCTGGGGCATCTGGACAAGATCCTGAGGCCGGAGCCCCGCGCCCAGGTGGAAGCCGTGCGCCAGCGGCTGGCAATCGCCGGGGCGCCGGGCAACGTGACCGACTGGATCGCGACGCTGCACGCACTGACCGGCGCCGGTGGGGTGGTGGCACTCGCCGCGGACCTGTCGCTGGACGAGGGGCAGACCGCACTCGCCTATACCCAGCTTGGGGAGGCGCTCGGCATCGACTGGGCACAGGGCGCTGCGCTGGGGCTGAGCCCGGCGGACAGCTGGGAACGGTTGCTGGCGGCAACGACGGCGCAGGCGTTCGAAGCGATGCGGCTCGACCTACTGCGCCGGCTGTGCAGCGGCCGGGAGGGCGGCGACCCGCTGGCGGCGGCCCAGGCCTGGCTGGGGAGCCACGGCGCGCAAGTGGAAGCCATCTCGCGAACGATCAGGGCGGCCCGGCAATCGGGAGCGCCCTCGCTGCCGATGCTGGCGCATCTCGCAACGATGGCAAGAAGCGCTCTGGCAGTTTAGCCTTGCGCTTGCGTTTGCGGGCGCGCTCCGCTAGGGCCGCGCCTCCCGAAGACAGCCGGAGGGGCCCCAGCGGATTCGCGCCGGGGCCAGCCGATCGGCAGGAAGAGAAAGAGACACGCATGCCGTTCTACGAGCATGTCTACCTCGCGCGCCAGGATCTGGCGCCGGCGCAGGTGGAAGGCCTTACCGAGGCGTTTTCGAAGATCGTGACCGACACCGGCGGCACCGTTGCGACGACCGAATATTGGGGTCTGCGCAACATCGCCTATCGGATCGCCAAAAACCGCAAGGCGCATTATGTGCTCCTGAACATCGACGGCCCGCCGGCTGCGGTGCAGGAACTGGAGCGCCAGGTCGCGCTGAACGAAGATGTGATCCGCTATCAGACCATTCGGGTCGAAGCGCTGGAAGCCGGCCCGTCGGCCATGATGAAAAAGTCTGACCGTCCCGAACGCGGCGACCGGGGTGACCGCCCCGATCGCGGCCCCCGCCCGGATCGCGGCGACCGTGGTGACCGCGGTGGCGATCGTTTCGGCGACCGTTCAGGGGATAGGGGTCCGCGCCCCGAGCGCGCCCCTCGCGAAGAAGGAGCCTGGTAAATGGCACGCCCGTTTTTCCGCCGTCGCAAGTCCTGCCCGTTCAGCGGCAACAATGCGCCGAAGATCGACTATAAGGACATTCGCCTGCTGCAGGGCTTCGTTTCCGAACGCGGCAAGATCGTCCCCTCGCGCATCACCGCCGTTTCGGCGAAGAAGCAGCGCGAGCTGAGCCAAGCCATCAAGCGCGCACGCCACCTCGGCCTGCTGCCCTATCTCGTGAAGTAAGGGAGGCGGACCCATGGATGTGATCCTTCTCGAACGCGTCGAAAAGCTCGGCCGCATCGGCGAAGTCGTGGCCGTGAAGCCCGGCTACGCCCGCAACTTCCTGCTGCCGCGCGGCAAGGCCCTTCGCGCGACCGATGCCAACAAGGCGAAGTTCGAAGCGCAACGCGCCCAGATCGAAGCCGACAATGCCAAGCGCCGCGAAGTGGCCGAGGCGCAGGCCAAGACGATGACCGACGTGTCGGTCGTGCTGATCCGCCAGGCCTCCAACGCCGGCGCGCTCTATGGCTCGGTCAGCGCCAAGGACATCGCCGAGGCGATCGTCGCGTCCGGCCACAAGGTGACGAAGTCGGCGGTCGTGCTCGACAAGCCGATCAAGGCGCTCGGCATCTCCCAGGTGAAGCTGGTGCTGCA